>CAMPJQ010000222.1 GCA_946886925.1 uncultured Terrimonas sp. | reverse complement strand
ATAGTTTTTTTACCGGCGTAAGCGAAGGCGTTATCGGATACGACCGGATCATAAAAATGCTTACCGTACACAACGGTGAATTAATGGTGGAAGAAAAGGCAATCTATTCCATTGAAAAATTTTTAGTGGCACGAAGGCTTATGTACTGGCAGGTGTATTTGCATAAAACTGTACTGGCAGCAGAAATGACACTTGTTAAGATTCTGGAAAGAGCCAGGGAAACGGGGATGGAAAATACCGCGAGTTTGCCGGAAAGTATATTGAAATCATTTTTGTTAAATCAATACAAAGGAACCATAGCCCTGCATCCTGATCAGTTTTGCCAATTAGATGATACAGATATTGTAGCGGCTATAAAAAGCTGGTGCCACCATCCCGATAAAATACTTTCCCTGTTATGCAATGGCGTTATGAACCGGAATTTGCTTAAAGTAAAACTGCAAAGCATTCCTATACCCCGGGAAGAAGTGAACAAACAGAAAAAAAACATAATGGAACGGCTTAACATCAATGAGAAAGATGCTTCTTATCTTGTATTTACAGGAGAAGCCATAAACAGTACGTACAATCCCTATAATGAAAAGATCAACATCCTTTTCAAAGACGGCAGTGTTAAAGATATATCCCAGGTAGACAACGCCCTGATACAACATAACCTTTCCGGGGCGGTGAAAAAATTTTACATTTGTTATCTCAAATAATCTTTTATGACGTTCACTGCCGCTCAAATAGCTATGCTGATTAACGGTAAAATTGAAGGCAATGCCGATGCAGGGGTAAGCTCATTCAGCAAAATTGAAGAGGCAAAAGAAGGTCAGTTGGCTTTTCTTGCCAATCCCAAATATGAAGATTACCTGTATGCTACCCAGGCCTCGGTAATTATTATTAATGAATCGCTGGAACTCAAAGGAAAGGTAAGCGGAACACTGATAAGGGTTCCTGATGCCTATAGCGCTTTTGCTACTTTGCTGACCAAATACCAGGAAATGATGTCGCAGCAGTTAACGGGTATTCAACAACCTTCTTATATTGCTTCTACGGCCAAAACAGGAACAAATGTTTTTATTGGAGCTTTCGCTTATATAGGAGAAAATGCTGAAATAGGAAATGATGTTAAGATATATCCACACAGCTTTATTGGTGATAATGTTAAAATTGGCGATCATTCGGTTATTCATCCTTCCGTAACTGTATACCATCATTGCAGAATAGGAAAGAAGGTTATTCTTCATGCCGGCACCGTTGTTGGCAGCGATGGCTTTGGTTTTGCTCCCCAGGCAGACGGAAGTTTTAAAAAAGTTCCGCAAATTGGAAATGTAGAAATAGAAGACAATGTGGAAGTGGGCGCCAATGCCACTATAGATCGTGCTACCATCGGTTCTACCATTATAAGGGCAGGCGCAAAATTAGACAACCTGATCCAGGTGGCCCATAATGTGGAAGTAGGGCGTAACACTGTAATTGCCGCACAGGCAGGAGTAAGCGGGAGTACCAAAATAGGAAATAACGTTATGATTGGAGGGCAGGCGGGCATTGTAGGGCATATAACCATAGCTGATGGCGCCAGGATAAATGCGCAAAGCGGCGTAAGCAAATCCATCAAGCAACCTAAAGCAGCCGTAACCGGATCTCCGGCCCATGATTATACCAGCACATTGCGCAGCCAGGCCATTTCCCGTAAGTTGCCGGATTTTGAAAAAAGAATCCAGGAACTGGAGACACTGATTAAACAACTACTCGCTGAAAAAGTATAATATCTTCCTATATGCGGGGCAGAATAACTTACTATCGGACGTTCATCCCTATCTTTGCCCGATAACAAAAACGAATAATGAACGCAAACTTCAATCCCGATAAACAGCACACGCTTAAATCGGCAGTAAGTATTTCCGGAACGGGTTTACACACAGGTATTAAAGTGGATATGATATTAAACCCCGCTAATGCAGGTTTTGGGATTCAGTTTCAACGCATTGATCTTGCAGGGCAACCCATTGTTAAGGCGGATTGCGACCTGGTTACAGACACTTCACGCGGAACAACACTCGAAGATAAAGGCGTTAAAGTAAGTACTGTTGAGCATATACTGGCTGCATTGGTAGGCATGGGTGTTGATAATTGTCTTGTTGAATTAAACGGTCCTGAAATACCAATTATTGACGGCAGTTCGGCTCCGTTTGTAGAAATTATTGAAGAAGCAGAAGTAGTGGAGCAGGAAGCGGCAAAACTGTGGTATACCATTGACAGCAATATTGCGTATTATGATGATGAGAAAAGGGTAGAAATGGTGGCAATGCCGGCGATAGAATACCAGATAACAACACTTATTGATTTTAACAGCCCCGTTTTGGGAACGCAGCACGCGGGCTTAAAACACCTGAAAAATTTTAAATCGGAGATTGCTCCCTGCCGCACTTTTTGTTTTTTACACGAGCTGGAAATGCTGCTGGAGAATAATCTTATAAAAGGTGGCGATATTAACAACGCCATTGTAATAGTAGATAAACCGGTAAGCGAAGCCGAAATGGAACGCCTCGGCAAAGCCTTTGGCAGAAATAAAATGGAGGTAAAAAGCGGCGGATATCTTAATAATCTTGAACTCCGGTTCCCCAATGAACCGGCCCGCCATAAGTTATTGGATATTATTGGCGACCTGGCACTTATTGGCACACCTGTTAAAGCGCATATTATTGCAAACCGCCCGGGACATTCTTCAAACGTTAGTTTTGCCAAAAAGATAAAACAGCATATTAAAGTAAACAAGCAAATGCTTGACGTACCCATATATGATCCTAACCAGACTCCTGTATACACAACCCAGCAAATTGAAAAAACACTCCCTCACCGCTATCCTTTTTTGCTGGTTGATAAAATTATTGAGCTTACCGACACAAGAATTGTAGGTATCAAGAACGTAACCTTTAATGAGCCCTTTTTTGTTGGACATTTTCCCGGTAACCCTATTATGCCTGGCGTGTTACAGATAGAAGCCCTGGCGCAAACCGGTGGCATATTAGCCATTAATGCCCTGCCTCCTGGTGAATATGATACTTATTTTGTTAAAATGGACAATGCCCGCTTCCGCCAAAAAGTGGTTCCGGGAGATACCATGATATTGAAAATGGAGCTCAATGCCCCCATTCGCAGGGGAATGTGTGAGATGCAGGGAACGGTATATGTTGGGAATAAAATTGCAACTGAAGCCACGCTGATGGCACAATTAGTGAAGCGGTAACTGATGAATATTATCTTTTCCTTACTTTTGCCCTCGTCAGGAAACCACCTGACATTTTTTGTATATACATGAAATACTGTTTGCCAGGATTCCACATAAGAAACAATCATCAATGATTCATCCCCATACATATATTCACCCCAACGCCAAACTGGCCACTAATGTAAAAGTTGATCCTTTCACTGTAATTCACCATAATGTAGAAGTAGGAGAAGGCACCTGGATCGGAAGCAACGTAACGATTATGGAAGGTGCAAGAATTGGTAAAAATTGCCGCATCTTTCCGGGAGCGGTTATTTCCGCTATTCCGCAGGATCTGAAATTTGAAGGAGAATATTCTATTGTTGAAGTTGGCAACAATACTACCATTCGCGAATTTGTTACCATTAACCGCGGCACCAAAGAAAGAGGAAAAACTACGGTAGGCGATAATTGTCTCATACAGGCCTATAGTCATATAGCCCACGACTGCTCCGTTGGCAATAACTGCATTATTACCAATAACACACAAATGGCAGGACATGTGGTAATGGGCGACTGGTCTATACTTGGTGGTATGTGCGCTGTGCACCAGTTTGTAAAAATTGGCGCCCACTCCTATGTAGGTGGTGGCTCATTAGTGGGCAAAGATGTACCACCCTATATTAAAGCCGCACGCCAGCCTCTTAGCTATGCCGGCGTAAATTCTATCGGCCTTAAACGCCGGGGCTTTACGATAGATAAGATCAACCATATACTGGATATTTACAGAACCATTTATAATAAAGGCTTAAACACCTCCCAGGCAGTGGAAATTCTGGAAGAAGAATTCCAGGCCACGGATGAAAGAGATGAGATCGTAACTTTTATCCGCGAAAGCGGAAGAGGCATCATTAAACGCTACACTAAAAACAGCGTGGATGACGATATCGTTGATTAATACAGGCAAGAGGTTTAACAGGGATTGGATATTCCGGCATCTTAACTTTCAATTCTCAGCAGGCATGGCTTATGCCATTACCGGACCTAACGGATCCGGGAAATCCACACTCCTGCAGGTAATAGCAGGAGCGCTTTCCCCAAGTGAAGGAAAAGTTGAATACCTCGCAAAAAGCAGTCAACCGCAAACCGGCAACCCACTGAACCCCGAAAATATTTACCTGCACCTGTCCATCGCCGCTCCTTACCTGGAACTTATAGAAGAAATGACCCTGCACGAGTTCCTTCATTTTCATCAACAGTTTAAACCACTATTGGCATCTTTTTCCATTCCTGATATTATTGCATTAACCGGACTGGAAAAAGCTACCCACAAACAGATAAGGTATTTCAGCAGTGGTATGAAGCAAAGAGTAAAGCTGGCACAATCTGTTTTTTCAGACACTCCTGTTTTATTGTTAGATGAGCCTTGTACGAACTTAGATGCTGAAGGCATTGCACTGTACCAGCAGTTGGTTACCACATATTGCAAAAACCGCCTGATCATCGTAAGCAGCAATGATGAAATGGAGTATACTTTCTGCAACGAACAGTTAAATATCAATAATTACAAATAAAGTTTCAACGCATCGAACACGGATAAACTGCGATGCCAAAAAATAATCGCTGATATATTTTCACAGACTCTGCACCGCCGCTATCGCTGCGGAAAAGTTTTGCCTTCACAATCATGCATAGATCCTGCCCGTATCGAAACTTGATTTTTTTTAAATTTGCCTAAAATTTTAAATCAATACCGGTTGGAACTTTATTATTCGTTTTCGGTTTTAATTGTATTAGCTTCCTTCTTTGCTTATCTGAACCTCAGGATATTAAAATTACCTTCTACCATTGGCATCATGCTCATTGCCATTTTCGTTTCTCTCTTCATCAGGATTGCCGGTCCAAGTATTTTTCCTAAAACAACGCTTAGTTTTTTTAACCTGATTTCGGAATTTGATTTTACGGAAGTATTAATGGGCGCCATGCTTAACTTTCTTCTTTTCGCCGGCGCAATACACGTAAATTTTTCCGACCTCAAGGAACAGCGCCTGCCCATATTCGTCTTTTCTACAGTAAGTGTTATTATTTCCACTTTTGTAGTAGCAGTTATTTTGTATAATGTAGCACCGCTTTTGCACGAAAACATTCCTTTTATATATTGCCTGTTATTTGGCGCATTAATTTCACCTACAGATCCCATTGCTGTGCTGGGCATTTTAAAGCAGGCAAAAGTTCCTAAATCATTAGAAACAAAAATAGCCGGCGAATCACTTTTTAATGATGGGGT
>CAMPJQ010000221.1 GCA_946886925.1 uncultured Terrimonas sp. | reverse complement strand
GGACTATCGTTGCTCAAAAGTAAAATCTCATCTGATTTTTTTTAAAAAAACTGAAAAGCAAAATGAGATAGAAATTATTAGGATTTTGCATCAACGAATGGACGTAGAAAACAAATTAAGTGAATAAAATTCGACTGCGCATAACCTGCCGGCATACAGGTAAAGCCGGGCACACGAAATGCTTATCCACCTGCACAACGTCCTGCCCGGGTTGGTATTGAATACATCTTTTCCAGGAACGCTTCATTTTGAGCTTGCTGCATCTATCTTTGCAGTATGCATATAGATATCATTTCAGTATTGCCCGAATTATTGGAAAGCCCGTTTGCGCATTCTATAATGAAGCGGGCCAGGGACAAAGGTTTACTGAATGTGGAAGTGCACCATTTGCGGCAGTGGGCTGTAAATGCTTACGGGCAGGTAGATGATTACCAGTACGGAGGTGGCGCAGGCATGGTAATGATGTGTGAGCCTTTGGCGAATGCCATTGAACAGCTATCCAAAAACAGAAAATATGATGAAGTCATTTATCTAACGCCTGATGGAGAGCAGTTTAACCAAAAAACAGCGAATCAACTCTCTTTGCAGCAGAATTTATTGCTGATATGCGGACATTATAAAGGCATTGATGAAAGAGTGCGGGAGTATTTTGTAACAAAAGAAATTTCAATTGGCGATTATGTGCTCAGTGGGGGAGAACTGCCTGCTGCCATATTGGTAGATGCCATTGGGCGTTTGTTACCGGGTGTTTTGAATGATGAAACTTCTGCGCTTTTTGACTCATTTCAGGATAATTTGTTAGCGCCACCGGTATATACACGGCCGGCTGAATACAGGGGCTGGAAGGTGCCGGAAATATTGCTGAGCGGCGACCCAAAAAAAATAGCTGACTGGCGTTACGATATGGCTTTGAAAAGGACCCGGGAAAGAAGACCGGATATAGCTGAAGAAGAAGGCGATTTTTAGTTGCTCGAAAAGCATTTTGTAAAAACGGTTTAAGCTATTTCAGTTTCTCATATCATTTTGAGGTTTAGGATGCAAAGTTATATTGATGCAGGTGCTATCAGCCGTTGACGCAATATAGTATTAATTTCCAGGCATGAAACAACTTGTGTTATTTTTTACAGTACTGTCTTTTCTTTTATTTTCCTGCCGTAACCCCGGTAATGATGATACTGTCGTTGAAAAAAGAGATACAACCATTACGGTGTCTAACGCTTATAGCCAATTGTTTTTTGATAGTCTGGCTTTAGAGCAACACATTCTGCAGCAGCAATATTCCGATACCACAGCCAACCAGTTCCGTAGTTTTTATAATGCGCGTAATTACCAGTATGCATGGTTTTTCAAAGATGGCCCTGCCGAACAGGCATACAATTTTCTAAACATGCAGAGCGATTACATCGCTTATAGCGGAGACAGCAGTGTGTATAATCCTGTATTACAACAAGTGTTTGACACTTTAAACACCGGGGGACATTTTGTTCCGTTAAATAATAATGACCGTCTGAAGGCGGAGTTGTCGCTCACAGCCCAGTTTTTTCAGTATGCGGCTAAAGCCTATCAGGGAGATAACAACTTAAATGCAACCGATCTAAAATGGTACATCCCCAGAAAAAAAATAAACGAAGTGGCGCTGCTTGATTCCCTGATCGCTCATAAGGGTGAAAAGATTGACAGCTACGAACCGGTAAATATCTATTACAAACGCTTGAAACAAAGATTGCTGGATTATTATGCTATAGAAAAAGCGGGAGAATGGCAAACGCTTGTTATGGGCAAAAAAAAGCTGGAATCCGGTGACAGCGCAGCCGTCATTGCCGCCATCAAACGCCGGCTATTGCTTTTGCAGGATATGGATTCGGCAGACAGTTCATGGTTATTCACAGATTCCTTAAGAGTGGCAGTCAAAAAATTCCAGCTAAGGCACGGTATGCAGGATGATGGTATAATAGGCGCTGCCACACTTCATAAAATGAATGAGCCGCCGCAGGTTGCTATCCGCAAAATGCTGGTTAACATGGAAAGAATGCGTTGGGTACCCGCGGAAATCAACAGAGATTATCTCCTTGTGAATATTCCTCAATTTAAATTACACGTGTTTGAAAATGGGAACCTTACATTTAGTATGAATGTGGTGGTAGGAACTACTCAGCACAACACTGTTGTTTTTAGTGGTGATTTGAAGTATGTTGTATTCAGTCCCTACTGGAATGTACCGGCGAGTATTGTGAAAAACGAAATTATGCCCGGCATGGCAAAGAATAAAAATTATATTGACCGGCATAATATGGAGATCACGGGTTATGCTGATACCATACCTATAGTGCGGCAAAAGCCCGGACCGAATAATTCATTGGGCAGGGTAAAGTTTTTGTTTCCCAACAGCTATAACATTTACCTGCACGACACCCCTCAGAAAAGTTTATTCGGCGAAACGCGGAGAGCATTCAGCCATGGATGCATACGTTTAAACGAACCCCGGCGGCTGGCTGAATTTCTGTTGCGAAAAGACAGCGCCTGGAGTGAATCGAAGATAACTGCGGCTATGAACAGCGGCAACGAAAAATATGTTACGTTGAAAGAACCGGTAAAGGTATTCATCGGCTATTTTACAGCCTGGGTAGATTCAAAGGGCGAATTGAATTTCAGGGATGATATTTACGGCCATGATGCAAGGATAGCTGAGAAAATGTTTACAAAATATTGATCTTCTGCATTACGCCCGATTTGTGGGTTTTGCTGATGGGTATCATATTACCATTTATGAATAAAACATTCTCCTGTATATCGTTGATCTTTGTAAAATTTACGATATAGGAACGGTGTACTTTCATAAAAACCTGCGGGTTTATCTTGGTTTCTAAATTTTTGATGGTGTTATGGGTAATGTATTTTTTTGCCGGGGTGATGAACTTTACGTAATCGCCCATGCTTTCAATAAATAGTATATCGTCATTGTGCAACCGGATAAGTTTGCCATCTGTTTTTATAAACATATGATCCTGCTCGGAATTGCCGTTTAGCTGCTCTGTTTTTTTACTTACTTTTTGTACCGATTCTAAGAAACGCTGATAGGTAAATGGCTTTTTAAGATAATCTGTAACGTTGTACTGGAACGCGTCATAAGCATATTCAGTTTTAGAGGTGGTAAGGATCACCTGCGGTGTATATACCAGTTGATCCAGCAATTCAAACCCGCTTGCGCCAGGCATTTCAACATCCAAAAAAATAAGATCAACAACATTGTCTTTCAAAAAAAGCAGGGCGTCTTCGGCATTCAAAAAATGATGTGCAACGTCTATAACTCCCGATTTTTCACAAAACCTTTTAAGAAATTCTGCAGCAACCTGCAGATCTTCTACAATAATGCTCTGGTACTTCATAGATATTGGGTATTGTATTGTTTCAATCGCTTAATTTCATTTTCTGCAATTTTTATCGATTCAAGGCTAATGGACAGGATATGATGAAACCCGCTTTCGGTTTCAGCAATCGTTTCAGCCTGTGCACATACTTGTTCAAACGATGCAAATTCCTGCATGATTTCATTTAAACCTGTATATCCGAATAATGGTTTCATTTTATGGATCACTTTCTTTAATCCTGCTATATCTCCATCGTGAAACCTGCTTTCCACCAATGGCAGTTCATTGCGCAACTGCTGTACTGTGGATTCAAAAATAAATTCGGCCTGATGTAAATCCCCTCCATACAATTCCTGCAGAAATGCGGTATCCAGTTCCGCTGAAAAATAGAATGCTATTTTCTGATCTTCATTGTACATATCACAATTTGTAAACCGCAAAGGCGTTTTACCTTTTGCGTTGAATAAATATTATTGGGAAAATTCATCATCTCAGCTTATGCAAACGAACATTTTGGATAAATTAGTATCTTTTTGTTATAGTATTTTAAATAGTGGCATTGATCCTGCAAAGGGGCATGAAGAGAACAAGAATGTACAAAGGCTTATCATCTTTATCTTTTTTGGCATAGGTGTAAACCTTATTTCGGTACTGTTAAATATTATACATGGGTTGTACATAAGCGTTTCTCTTAATATCACTTCCATTATCTTATTATCGGCATGCTATTTTTTAAATAAAGATGGCAAAAGAGTGTTTGCAAAGGTGCTGGGCATAATTACAATTAATCTCTATTTGTTTGCCATTAGTTATGCCGAAGGGTTAAAGGCGGGTGAACACATGTATTATTTTCCCTTTTTATTGGCTCTTATTTTTGTAATTGATATTCGCAAAAATTATGAAGAGCTGATATTGACCTCGGTGGTAACGTTTATTACTGCGGCATTAATTTTTATTGTTGCGCCCTATGTAAGTAATGTTCAAACCATCAGCACGGAGCAATACAGCGCTTTATTCAGCTCAAATCTTAGTCTTTCGCTGGTTATAACAGCATGCTTTACTTACTACATCTTAAAAACACTGGAAATCAACGAAGAAAAATTATTAGACGAAACACGATTTAAGGATACGGTATACGACACGTCTTTAGACAGCGTGTTTATTGTTGATACATATAGTATGGTAATAACCGGCTGTAACAAAAAGGCTATGGAAGTGTTTGGGTTTACGAGTAAGGAAGAAATACTGGGCACTGCTGCCAAACAACTTTTGGGCAATGTAATGGAAGAGCATATTATGGTGCAGGGAAAACAGCAGTTTGCGAAAAAATCGCCCTGGTATGGCAATATGGATTTTATTCGAAAAGATGACAGGCCTTTTTTTGCATATGTAAACATTGTTCCTTTTTCGCACAGGGAGTTTAATTATTGCAAGATCAGCATTCTTGATATTACAGAGATCAAAATTGCCGAATTTGAAATATTAAAAGCCAAAGAAAAAGCAGAAAAGGCAGTACAGATAAAATCCAGGTTTTTGTCGAATATGAGCCATGAACTCAGAACGCCCTTAAATGCCATTATAGGTACTACCAATATCATATTGCACGAAGAATATCTGCCATCGCAGAAACAAAGCTTTGAAGTGCTTAAGTATTCGTCTGAACACATGATGCAACTGGTAAATGATATTCTTGATTTCAGTAAAATTGAAGCTGGAAAAATGGTGCTTGAAAGTACTCCGTTTAATGTAAAAACCTTTCTACAAAAGGTAGTAACATCTTTTGCCGCCCCAATTGCGGCAAAAAATCTTGCGCTTCAGATTGAAGTTGACAGCAATGCTGACCTGGAAGTATATGGAGATGAAATGCGCCTGATACAGGTAATGAATAACCTGCTGGCCAATGCTATTAAGTTTACAGAAAAAGGCACTCTTACCATTGAAGTAAAAGCGGTTAACCAAAGGAGTAATAATGCGGATATATATTTTGCGGTTAAAGATACCGGTATAGGCATTGCGCCGGGCAAGATGCGGCAGATATTTGAAAGCTTTACGCAGGCAGATATTGAAACCACGCGAAAATTTGGCGGTACAGGATTGGGACTTGCTATAAGTAAAAAAATAGTTACACAAATGGGTGGTAAT
>CAMPJQ010000220.1 GCA_946886925.1 uncultured Terrimonas sp. | reverse complement strand
GGCGATTACAAACGTTTTGATTTCAACGTGCTGTTTATGGGCGCGCAGGGTTTTGATGTATACAGAAACATCGAAGCTTCTACTATGAATATGGATGGTGTATTTAATGTATTAGACAAGGCAAAAGACAGGTGGAGATCAGCAGAGAATCAAGGTACCAACCCTACTGATGTACATGCACAGGGAGGCACCAGTTATTTCAAATGGTCGCGCGAAAGCAGCAACCGGTATGTATACGATGCCAGTTACGGCTGGGTGAAGAATGTAACGGTTGGCTATAATTTCCCAAAAACAAAATTCGTTAACAACATTCGCGTATTTGTAAGCGCCAATAATCTGTTCATGATTACCAATTACCCGGGCAATAACCCGGATGTAAGCCAGAGAGGCAGTACTCAGGGAGGAAATGATGATGAGGCCTACCCGGTTCCAAGAACATTTGCAATAGGCGCTAAACTTAACTTTTAAAGCTATTCCACATGAAATATATAATCGCGATAATCAGCTTAGTCTTTTGTTCTGTTCTTTTTTCGTGTAAAAAAGATTTTCTGAACAAAACAGATCCAACCCGGATAGGTGTGGATATATTCTTCAAGGATGAGGCACAGGTGAACCGTGCTATCAATGGCGTTTATGGCCAGTTGCAGAGTATTACCAATGTCAATTACATTTTTAAAGAAATGACATCTGATAATACCACTATAGATCTCAACCCATCTGACCGCGGCGGTGCAGCCGGTTGGGAAGCTTTTGAATATTCCACTGTAAACTCCGGGAATGGAGAAATTACCAACTTATGGAACCGGTATTACGGCACCATTTACAATGTTAATAACAGCATAGAGCGCCTGGCCACTTCTCCTGTTGATGATGCAGTAAAAAAAACACTCACTGGGGAATTAAAATTCCTGAGGGCCTTTTTGTATTTCGACCTGGTGCGTTATTTTAGCAATGTTGTGTTGGTAACCAATACATTTAAAACACCAGATGAAGCTTTTGAACTGGTAAGAACAGACTCAGAAGACCAGGTATATGCACTGATTGAAAGTGATCTTACAGACGCGGTTTCTTCGCTTCCTGCCAAAGCAGATCAAACTGCGACGTTAAAAGGGCGTGCCACAAAAGGAGCAGCTCTGGCAATGTTGGGAGAAATGTACCTTACCGTTAAAAAATACCCGGAAGCTGTTAGTACACTGAAACAGATATTGCCGATGGGTTATAGCTTAATGCCGAACTACGCAGATGTTTTTAGCACTACGCTAAAGAATAATGCAGAATCCATTTTTGAGATCCAGTATCAGGGCGATAACGACCTTGGCGAAAACAGTAACTTCATGTACGTATTTGCCCCCAGGGAATCATCCAGTTCCATTGTTGGCTTTGCCGGACAGGGTTTAGGCGGCCGCAATATACCAACCAATAATATGATCGCCGCTTATGAAACAGGCGATTTACGTAAAGATGTTTCCTTAAAAACAGGGTATACGAAAGACGGCGTCTTTTATCCTATCCCTTATGTTAACAAATACAATCATTCGCATACGATTCCCGGCCGTACCAATGATAATTGGCCCATTTACAGGTATGCTGATGTATTGCTGATGCTGGCAGAGGCGGTTAATGAAGCCACCGGACCAGGCACAGAAGCAGAAGGCTACCTGAACGAGGTGCGCGACAGGGCAGGGCTTGATCCGCTGAACGGGTTAGGCAAAGATGCTTTCAGAACCGCCGTGCTCAAAGAAAGAAGAGTGGAACTGGCATTTGAAAACCATCGCTGGTTTGATTTGAAAAGAACGATGACACCTTCAGAACTGGCTACTTTCATGAACGCACATGGTGCTGAAGAAAAAGCGCATCCTACCGTTGCAAGAGGCGGTGTTGCTTTTAATAACTTAGATTATGTATACGAAGCCACCGAATACATTCTCCCCATTCCGGCTGCACAAATCCTGATCAATGATAAGCTGACCCAGAATGACGGATACTAAAAAAAGCAGAGAATATTGTAAACCTCTTTGTTAGTTGTACACAGGTATTTCAAAAAGGAACCGTTCCGAAATGTGGAACGGTTTCTTTTTTTACGGTAAACAACATCTTCATTTCACTTCTTATACAGCAGGCTTTGCTACGAAAATGTTTGACATTAAAAATGAGGGCTATTTCTTGTCATCATCACGCCGCTGCGTAAAACCTTTGGCAGAGGGAGTAATGTATTTTTTACCGGCGAGAATATCTTTCACCGCTTTTAAAAGTGTTTCGGGTGCAGCGTCTTTATTAAGATAACCGGAAGCGCCGGCAAGCAATACACGCAGAGCAAACTGATCTTCGGGATAAATGCTCAACACCAGTACAGGCATTTCGGGTAGTCGTTTTTTAATACTGCTTAGCGCCTCCAGGCCTCCCCCGCCCGGCATGGAAATATCTGATACCACCAGGTTCCAGGGTTCTGAAAAAACCATTGACAGCAGGGTTCCTGTATCTTCTGCCTCTCCTATATATACATCTGGATATTCTTCCGTAAGTATCTGTTTAAGTCCTTTACGGATAAATTCATGATCATCTGCAATTAATATCCTTAGCATACTGTGTACGCGGGCTTTAGCGCGGCCAGAAAATTAGGCAACTATTCCGGGTTGAGGTGTAGAGTGAAAAGCCGAAAATTTGTAGACAAACTACTACAGTGGTAGCGATTGAATAGCCGGTGGCAAGTGATCAGTGTTCTGATACCCGATTGAAGGCTGATACAACACATTTTGTACCTTACGCCTCATACCCATACTTCATAAAATCAGATAAGGTTATTGTTGAGCGCATACCGTGTAAGATCAGCATTTGATTTCATATTCATCTTTTCAAGTACGCGTGCCCGGTAGGTGCTTACTGTAGTAACGCTCAATGAAAGTTGTTCTGCAATATCGGAAACGGCCTTGCCTCCTGCCAGGAGCTTAAATACATCAAACTCACGGTCTGAAAGTTTTTCGTGGAGGTTGAGTTCCTGGTTTTTGGATTCAAAGGCCTGCGCTAATTTCTCTGCTACTGAAGGTGTAATAAATTTTTTTCCCAGCAAAACAGTATGAATCGCCTTAATAATATCTTCGTGAATATTATCCTTACCCAAATAACCTGAAGCACCGGCTTTTAATACCCGCAGAGCATACTGGTCTTCGGGATACATGCTCATAATCAGCACAGGCAGCGAAGGATAAGAAAGCCTGATCTGGTGCAGGGCATCCAGCCCGCTGCGCCCGGGCATATTGAGATCACAGATTACAATATCCCATGGCTCCGCCATTAGCTTGGACATAAGTTCCTCTGTATCTTTAGCCCCGGCTAGCTGCGCAGAAGGATATTCCTCCCGAATCAGTTGCTTTAATCCTCTCCGTACAATAGCATGATCATCAGCAATGAGAATCCTAATCATATAAAACCTGGTTTTCGGATTTAGATAATCGTATTTTTCTTTTTCACGGGAACAGTTACTTTTACCGTTGTGCCTTCCCCGGGTTCACTTTCAATTATATATTTTCCACCCATCATCAAACTTCTTTCTTCCATCCCCAGGATACCCAGCGTGCTCTTTTCATTCAGGATAGACGTATCAAACCCTTTACCATCATCCCCGATATTTAATACAAGCGATTTATCTTTCTCCTGTAAATTCACCTTTACCAGCCTTGCCTCCGCATGACGCGCCACATTAGTAAGCGACTCCTGAAATATACGGAATAAACCTGTTCTAATTTCAGGCAAAAGATTCAACGCTTCACCTGGTAATATCAACTCCACGATGATACCGGTATTCTTTTCAAACTCACGCGCCTGCCATTCCATTGCCGCAATCAGTCCAAGATCATCTAATAATGCCGGGCGCAACTCCGAACACATTCTTCGAACAGATTTCATAGTACCATCAATGGTATCAAGCAATCCATTTAACTGGGCTATTAAAATTTCGTCGGGGCTTTGTAATTTTTTTATAATCCATGCCACATCCATTTTTAAAACAGTGAGCTGTTGCCCCAGTTCGTCATGAATATCTCTGGCAATATTTTTACGCTCCTCTTCCCGCACTTCCTGCAGGTGCCCGGTAAGCATCCGTATTTGTCCAAGCGAGTGTTTGAGTTTTTTTTCAGACTCTATTTTCTGAGTAATGTCATGAGACAAAACCAGCCTTATATCTCTGCCCTCCAGCTTCATGCTGTAAGCATATATTTCAACAAATATAATGTTACGGTTTTTTTTATACTGTCGCCAAACTCCCGCATTATGATAACCTGAAGACTGTTCTTTCATATAACTGAGAAATGCGTTCACTTCCGACTGGAGATGTATATCCCGCAGGTTCAGGTGCAAAAATTCATTCCTAGCGTAACCATAATGATGTACCGCTGCATTGTTCACATCCGTTATACTCATGTCAGGCATGGTCATCATCCACATGGGTAAAGGATTGTGCTCGAACAATAACTTGTATTTTTTTTCTGATGCCAGTAGCTGATCCACTACGCGTTTCACTTCCAATGTGCGGTCTTCCACCTGTTTGCCCAATTCCGAATTAAATTTTGTTAACTGTGCCTCCAACTGTTTTTGTGCGCTGATATCTCTTATAATAGCCACAATTCCTTTCAGTTTGCCATTGTAATCTTTTATAATCGCGGCCGAAACCAGCACGGTAGCCTGCTCACCATTTCTTTTTTGAAAACTGGTTTCTCCTTCCCAGGATTCATTTTTGAGCAGCTCCTTTACAACAACAGATTCAGTACCTTCTTCCCTGTAAACAGGTTTTACGATCTTAACAATATTTTTTCCCCGCATTTCATCTTCGCTCCAGCCCGAAAGCTTTTCTGCCCTCCGGTTCCAGCTTACTATAGCAAAATTCTTATCCGTAGAAATAACGGCATCCTTAATGTGTTCCATCAGTAATGCATTGTATTGCATTGCCGCATTTGCTTTTTTACCTATCAGCACGTCAATTCTTAACTTTTGGGTAAGCATAATTATAAGCACCACCAGCAGGGCCATTACTATATACCAGGTTTTTTTGAAACCCGCCATAGCAACTGCATTGTTCCCCTGCCTTAACTCCAGCCGTTTTTGCCCTTCCATTTCAATATCAGCTACAAGTTCATTGGTTTTCTTTACCAGGTTTTTTACAGTATCGCTGGTTATCCATTGCAATGCTTCTGCCTGTCCCTGGTTCCGCCGCATAGCTATTATACTATCAGACCATACATGACCAATTTGAATATAAGAAGAAAGCGAATCCATTTTTTGACGCTGGAGGGAATTGCTTTTGGTAAAAACTGTGAGTTGATCATATTCGTTTTTTACAGCAGCATACATTCCCGGCAGGGAAGTAAGAACACTTTCATCTCCTGTTAAAACATATTCCTTTACTGCATTTTCATTTTGTTTGGTGGTGGCAAGCAATTTTTGTGCGTGATACAATACATTTTGTGAAACGGAAATGTTCTGGAAAGTTTTGTTTACTTCCGATGACTGGCGTATAGAAAAATAT
>CAMPJQ010000219.1 GCA_946886925.1 uncultured Terrimonas sp. | reverse complement strand
ACCCCGACGACGTGATAGCGAATGTGGTTGGGCAGGGAAGATTTCTGAGGGCCTATAATTATTTTACATTAGTGCGGTTGTATGGTAAAATTCCATACTTGACAGAGGATTCTCCCGATCCTGTTACAACCCCGCTAACCTCCGATTCACGTCTTGAAATTGCAGCGGTTTACGATTTAATTGAGGCCGACCTTGTATATGCAGCAGAAAATCTGGCAGATTACGATGCCGCTGTTCCCGGTAAACCCAACAAATGGGTAGCAAAAGGATTTTTAGCAAAAGTGTATTTAACCAGGGCCACTGCGCCACTGAATCAAACAGATAATTACGCCAAAGCAAGAGACATGGCTGAAGATATAATTACGAACGGACCTTATGAATTACTTCCCAGGTTTGAGGACGTATTTAAAACGTCCAATAACCGCAATATGGAGATAATGTTTGCTTTTACCACTTCTTCTGATGCTCCCTATATGCCCGGAAACGTTTGGGCACCCTCCGAAATGGATGGATGGAGCTCGGGCCCGGTTAAAATATTATGGGCTACTACTATTTATCCTGAACAACCACGTAAACACAGCTATATCCTTTTAGATTTTACTTCAGATATCTATGATCCTTCGGCACGCATTATAAACTGGTCCGAATCTTCAGACGGCGTACCTTATATCGGTAAACTCAACATGCCTAATCTTACCTATGATCAACAGGTGAGTGGCGGCGATGCAGGCATTGAAATGAAACTGCTGCGGTTTGCAGATATATTGCTGATATATGCCGAAGCGGCTAATATGGCAGGTAGCGGACCAACTCAACTGGCAGTTGATCGTTTAAACTCAATAATTGACAGAGCCAATGAGGGTACTGGTACTGAGCCACGGGCAACATTGGCTATGACGCAAGCGCAGTTTGATCAAAAAGTGATAGATGAAAGGAGCTTCGAACTTTGTTTTGAAAACGACAGATACTTTGACGTACTGAGAAAAAGATTATTGCAGGAGGTTAATTTACCCGATAATGCCGATGGGTATGATGAGAACGATTATTTATTACCTATTCCGGCTTTGGATGCGTTGTCTATCGGGCAAAATCCAGGATACGAATAATAGCGCTATTTAAATATTTACGGTGTAAAGAAAAAGGCTGAACGAATAGCAGACAGCCTTTTTTCTGGTTTATACTGACACCGTGCTATTGGATTGGTAGCCTGATTCAATTGCCTTCAAAAAGCTCTATATAAACCTGCACAAACAGGGAAAGTCAGTAGCCTCATTCTATCATTTCCATTTGAACAACGCAATAATTGTATGAACAGGAATAATAATAAAAATAGCATGGCTGTATATTTAGGTTTAGCCTTTATTCTTTTAATGGGCTGTCAAAACGCTAATATCAATATCAGCCGGGCTGGCGATACCATTGCCTGGCAAAAGCTTGGACCAGGCGGCGGCGGCTCCACTTTTATCCCTACTTTTTCGGATCAATCGCCCAATCATTTTTTGGTGCGCTGCGATATGACAGGTTCCTATCTTACTACTAATGGCGGGCGATCCTACCAGCAAATAAACTTTGCAAACGGCGCTAACGCATTTGCATATGCGCCCGGTGATTCCAATACCATTTACATAGGTTCCGCCGCCTTAAACCGATCCGTAGACGGAGGAAAAACCTGGAGCCAGATTTATCCAAAGCAAAATGAAATTAAAGCAACAAAGTATGAAGGGGATCATGCCAGTTACAGCATTGAAACCATAGATGGCTCGTTATACGAAAGCGGGGCGATTGATCATATACGGGTTGACCCGGTTTCGGCGCAATCCATCTATTTTAGTACCGGTAATTTTTTCTTTTACAGTGCCGACAATGGCAACACCTGGAAAAAAGAAAACCTTCAGCAACCCATAGATTTCATTTATACCAACGCCGTTCATTTAAAAAATGAGGTATATATATTTACGGAGCAGTCCATGTATATCTTTCAAAAATCAACAGGCCAATTCAATCCAAAAAAATTGCCCGCCTCCATGTCGCCAGCATATTCTTTTACGGGTGGCACCCTTTTACAAAATGGAGAAATGATTTTTTATGCATTGCACAACGGTGCCGATGACAATACGGAAGATGAATTCGGCAACACCGAAGTATGGACTTCTGATGATAAAGGTGAAACCTGGAAACAGTTGGATCATCCGCTGCTCAGTAATAAAAAGGATGGTATAAAGCCCAGTTATTCCATGATAAAATGCGCTGAGTTTGACGCGGGGCAGGCATACCTGGTTTGTAATAAATATGAAGAAAAAAAAGACGCGTTTACCAGCATCTATTGGTATGGCGCCATAAAAACAAATGATGCAGGCAAAGAATGGAACTGGGTGTGGAAAGGAGGTGGCGGTTCGGGCCAATATGCGGTAAAAGATGGCATAGGTGTTGCCAATTTAAAAGATGCCTGGGTTGAAAAGGCTTTCGGCGGCGAATACATACGGCTCATTGATGTAGGCGTATATGGTCCCGATGGAAATGTTGCCGTAGTTACAGACTGGTACCGCACCATGAAAACGATAGACGGCGGCAAAAGCTGGAATGAAATTTATAGCGTGGCGCAGCCTGATGGCACCTATACCAGCAATGGCATGGATGTTACCACCACTTATGGCGTACATTTTAATCCGTTTGATACCAATCATATTGCCATAAGTTATACCGATATTGGCTACCATCATTCTTTTAACAATGGCAGGAGTTGGTCGAGGTCGGTAAACGGAGTACCCGCGGAATGGGCAAATACGTGTTACTGGGTGCAGTTTGATCCTGAAATAAAAAACAAAATGTGGTCTGCCTGGTCCGGTATGCACGATTATCCAAGAGGCAAAATGACGCGTAACCCAAACTGGAAAGCAAGAGCCAAAGGTGGGATATGCGTATCTGTTGATGGTGGATTAACCTGGAAACCCTGCATTAATGGTATGGGCTTTGATTCGCCCGCCACTTCCATAGTGTTAGACAGCAATTCGACGCCGGGTAAACGAACACTCTATGCTTCTGTGTACAATAAAGGAATATTCAAATCAACCGATGATGGTACAACATGGGAGCTGAAAAACAAGGGTATTGAATCAAATACCTGCGCCTTTGAATTAACCTTAACCAGCAATGGAAATTTATTTGTAACGGTAAGCCCTACCCCCATGCATAAAAAAGAACAAAGGGGAAGGGAGTATTATTCAGGCGCCGTGTATAAATCAACGGATGGCGCAGAAAGCTGGACAAAATTAAACGTAGTACAGGAACCCTTCTTTCCCAATGGTATTGATTTTGATAAACAAAACCCCAACCGCATTTACCTGGCATGCTGGGCAAGCATTTCGTTAAGCGATTTAATTGGTGGCACCGTTGCCCGTTCTACCGGAGGCAATGAAACCATTACTATGCCCGGTGGTATTTTTCTTTCGGAAGACGCCGGACAAAACTGGGCTCCCATTTTTGATCAGCAGCAATATGTGTACGATGTTACCACGGATCCTTATCATCCCGGGCGGGTGTATTGCAACACATTTAATAAAGCGGCTTACCGGAGCGATGATTATGGTAAAAGCTGGAAGAAAATAAAAGGTTATGGTTTTCACTGGGGCCATCGCATAGTGGTGGACGAGAACCAGCACGATAAAATTTATATCACCAGTTTTGGGTCCAGTGTTTTACATGGAAATTCCGAAACAGAATAATCAGGCAATGAATAATTATTCTACAGTTAACACAAAAAAGCATACAACACTCAAAAATATTTTTTTTGTGGCATTGCTATTTGTTGCAGGCGCCATAATTAAGGGCTGCAAAAATGTGACGCCGCATGATGCAGATAAACCCACAGATTCAATCCTGAGCACAATAACAAATGCCACGACCTATACCGGTCCGGGCGGTGGCGGCGCCATGTTTCATCCAACCATTAGTCCGCATAACCCCGATAACGTATTTGTGAGTTGCGATATGACCGGGGCGTATGTTACCTATAATGCTGGTGCAAGGTGGACAAGATTTAACCTGCATAGTCCCGTTCGCTTTTATGTATTTGATCCGTTGGATTCCAATATCGTTTACGCCAATTCAATTGCGTTATACAAAAGCATGGATAAAGGCGCTACCTGGCATGTTTTATATCCCGCTGCTGCTGAAATTGCCGGCATTGTTTCCAGGGGAGATCATGCAGAGGAGGTGGTGGTTACCAAAGACAGTACCCGACGGCATGTGCTGGCCCTGGCGGTTGACCCTGCAGCTTCTAATAAATTATACGCCGCCATTTCCATCAACAAAAATAGCGCGCTTTATTTTTCAGATGATGGAGGAGTGCATTGGACCAGGGAAAAAGAGTTGGAAGATGGCGCAACAAATATTTTTATCGTTCCCAATTCTCCAAAGCAAGATCGTACTCTATATATAACAGGCCGCAATACGATTGCGCAAAGAGAAGGCGGGGTATGGAAACTGAATAAAGGCCCGCAAGGGGTTGCCCTGCTCACGTCCTGCAGCGGCGGGTTTGATGCGCAACAAAATAAATTCATCATTTATGCCATGACGGGCACTTCTTATTTTAATGCGAATGCCGATCAATCCGGAATCTTTTATACCGATGATGGAGGTAAAACATGGCAAAACAGGCAGGATGGTTTGTTACAGTTAGGTGCGAAAAACGCAGGTCTGCCGGAATGGAGAGCCCTTGCCACGAGCGCATTGCATCCTCAAGTGCTCTATGTTTCCTATAACAATTTTGAACTGAGCAAGGATACCACTTGCATAGGTGTTGCTAAGAGTGAGGACTATGGAAAAACATGGATGCTGGCCTGGAAAGATGTTTTTACTGCAAATGGAGATAAGGCTTCTTCCAATTTTAGAAGCGGGTGGCTCAATGAACGCTTTGGCCCGGGCTGGGGAGAGAACCCATTTTCGATTGGCGCTGCACCTGCTAACGCCGATATATGTTATGCCTCCGATTTTGGGCGTACCATCAAATCCGTAAATGGTGGCAAAACCTGGGAACAGGTATATACTCAAAAAAAATCCGGCGGCGGCTGGATGTCGCGGGGACTGGAAGTAACCACCAGTTATGCCATTGTGTTTGATCCGTTTAACCAGGATCATGTTTTTATTGCTACTACCGATATAGGATTAATGGAAAGTAAAGATGGAGCCGAAAGTTGGAGTAGTGCAACAGTTAATAATGGTATACCACGAAGTTGGATTAACAGTACATACTGGTTAACGTTTGATCCGCAGGTAAAAGGAAAAGCATGGGCCGCTATGAGTGGAACGCACGATCTGCCCCGTCCAAAAATGTGGAGGAAAAGCGGTATATCAAATTATAAAGGCGGCATATTGGTTACTGAAAACAGTGGTGCAAACTGGCAACCCGTTAGCGCCGATATTGGCGAAGCCGCCATCACACATATTTTAATTGATCCTTTGAGTGATAAAAACAACAGAACCCTATATGCCTGCGCATTCGGAAAAGGAGTGTATAAATCAACC
>CAMPJQ010000218.1 GCA_946886925.1 uncultured Terrimonas sp. | reverse complement strand
AAAAAAAATATTACTATGTTTCCCCATTTAATTGGTCTTGATTCAACGTTAATTTTTTCGGAAGTCTTTTCTGTAAAATTGGTGATCAGCCCGCCAAGTAAAATAACGGCAGGAAAGATCCAGGGCGAATTAAAAAGAAAATAGGTAGCGATCATTGTTCCAGCCATAATCAGTCGTGCAATGCGCCTGTTGGCCACCAACGTGTAGGCCCTGAAGGCGGCAAAGGCCAGGAAGCCTACAGCCATTGGCTTTATGAATTTAAATAAATCATTTTGAAGGTTGGTTTTACCGGCAAAATCAAGTGCAAAAGAAAGCCCGGTCATAAGCAGGCAGGCAGGCAATATCCAAAGCAGCAAGGTTAATACAGCCAGTGGCAGCTTGCCCTTTTTATACCCGATAAGTGTAACGATCTGCGTAGAAGAAGCGCCGGGCAGCAATTGGCAAAATGCATTGTATTCCAATAGCTCCTGCTCCGTGATGTCTTTTCTTTTGGCAACAAATGTTTTCATCATCATCCCAAAATGCCCCTGCGCCCCGCCAAAAGCTGTTAGGCTATATACTAAAACAGCTTTCAAAAACGAAACGTTGCGCAAAAGTTTCAAACGCATTCCATAAAGCATTAAAAAGTGATCTTCATTTTTTAAGTCCTATTTCTCTTAGTCTTTCATCCAGATATTCACCTGCGGTTGTATCCGTATAAGATTCAGGTCGGTTTTCATCCACGCATCCGGGCAGGCAGGCCAGCGACATGTTACTCCCGGGATGCAAAAAGAAAGGGATCGAAAACCGGGAAGTATGCCATAAATCTTTTGGCGGGTTAACTACACGATGCGTTGTGCTGCGAAGCTTATTGTTGGTGAGTCTTTGCAGCATATCGCCCACATTAACCACAATTTGTTCTGGCAAAGAAGTAACCGCAACCCATTCATTGTGCTTCGTTAATATCTGTAAACCATCAGCACTGGCGCCTACCAGTAGCGTAATAAGGTTAATGTCTTCGTGCTGTTCGGCTCTTATGGCCGATTTTGGCTCCTGTAAAATAGGCGGGTAATGAATAGCTCTCAAAATAGAATTGCCATTATGAATATAGGCATTAAAATAATCCTCTTCCAAACCCAGATATAATGCAATTGCCTGCATGAGCGCTGTACCTGATCTTTCAAAAGCCCTGAAAGCATCATGAAACGTGCCGTTGAAATCCGGAACATCTTTTACGATCACATTAGCGGGGTACTCCTTTTTAACCGGGTCATTATCTTCCACCGGTTGGCCGTATTGAAAAAATTCTTTCAGGTCAGGCGCTTCGCTGCCTTTGGCATGTTCGAGCCCAAAGGAAGTATAACCCCGTTGCCCTGCCAGACCGGGAACTTCGTATTTCAGTTTTTTTTGCAAAGGCAACGCAAAAAATTGCTGTACCTGCTCATATAAAGTATTGATGAGGCTGTGTGGAATAAAATGATTTTTTACCGCAACAAAACCCACTTCTTCATAAGCCTTACCCAGTTGTTGTACGAAATTTCTTTTTCTTTCTTGATCGCCTCCCGTAAAATTGGAAAGGTCAACTACAGGGATATGCATTGGAAAATTTTTAGTTTGCTTTGCGTAACAAAAAGTAGAATTTTGTATGAAATTAGCATCAATTCTTTTAAAATTGTATTTCAAAGATATGTGCAGGTAAATAAAAGTTCCGGCAAACCGCTCTTACTGAACAATCAACTGCTGGTATCATATTTATTAGTGTAAAAGCAATCTGATGAAAACAATTATTGTTCCTACAGACTTTTCCCCGGCGGCAATTAATGCTATGCATTATGCTTTAAATATGGCCAGGGTTATTAATGCCGGCATTATGCTGCTGCATGTATACCAGGTGCCCGTATCGTATAACAACAGCGATATCCCCCTGCCACTCATGGACATTGACGAACTGGAAAAGATCAATGAGGAAAAATTGCAGGAATTAAAAGAGGCAGCGGAGCGTGCTTCTTCCATGAAGCTAAAAATAAGTACTGAAGTAAAATTGGGAGACCTGGCAGATGAGCTTGAAACAATTTGTACTGCCACACAACCTTTTGCTATAGTAATGGGAACAAGGGGAAGCGGTTTTGTAGAAAGATTGCTTGTTGGCAGTGCCACCTTATCGGTGATGAGACGCTTAAACTGGCCTGTACTGGTTGTACCACCGGGCGCTATTTTTAAAGGGATACAAAAAATTGGATTTGCCTGCGATTTTAAAAAAGTTGTAGAAACCACGCCTGCAGCCTATATAAAAGAATGGGTAAAAACATTTGATGCAACAATGAGCGTTTTGAATGTAGATCATAAAAAGAATGCAGCAACGGTTAACGCAGAGGAACAGTCTGCTTTATTACATGGCTTGCTGGAAGAAACCCACCCTCAATATTTTTTTATTAATAATCCGGATGTGGAAAAAGGGATTAATGAGTTTGCTGAAAGCAATAATCTTGACCTGCTTATTGTAATACCCCGCAAGCACCGTTTATTGGATTCGCTGTTTCAAAAAAGTCATACCAAAGAACTGGCCTTTCACTCGCATATCCCTATTTTGGCGGTGCATGAAGAGGAGTAGGTAATGATTTATGGTTTATTATTTTGTTCTTTTTGTTTCGGATTTAACATTTGTCCGCCGTGGTGAGAAATGCTCCTTATGTCATGGTGGACTGCCCGACGTGCCGGGAAAGAACGTCTGTAATTTGACGCCGTCACAAACTTGAATTGGCAATTGAAGGGAGAGGGAACAAATTATAAAAAGAAGTAGCCAGTTCAGAATGAAATCAGGAAATCTAACAACGCTATATAAGTAAAATGAAGTAATCAATATTAATGGACACTTCAAACAAATAAATATTTTTGATGACTTTTCGGTTTATACCAAAGTGGATTTAAGGTGTAGCCCTACTTAGCATCGCCGATAGTTAAAGCAGGCTATTGGCCATTTGACTTCCCCCCTAAAACTCCGCACTCCCCGGCGTTCTTGGAAAAGCAATGGCATCGCGGATATTGTTCATGCCGGTAACGAACTGTACCATGCGTTCAAAACCCAGTCCAAAGCCTGCATGGGGCACGGTGCCAAAGCGGCGGGTATCTAAGTACCACCATAATTCTTCTGCAGGTACATGCATAGCTTCCATGCGCTGCAGCAGTTTATCCAGGCGTTCTTCGCGTTGTGACCCGCCCACAATTTCACCAATGCCCGGTGCTAAAATATCCATGGCGGCCACGGTTTTGCCGTCGTCGTTCCGGCGCATGTAAAATGCTTTTATCTCCAGCGGATAATCTGTAACAATAACCGGTTTTTTAAAATGCTTTTCTACCAGGTATCTTTCGTGCTCGCTCTGCATATCTATGCCCCACTTTACTTCGAACTGGAACTTCTTTTTCTTATAGGCAGGCGATTGCAATAAAATATCAATGGCCTGGGTATAGGTAATGCGCTCAAAATGATTGCTGAGCACAAAATCTAATTTCTCTAATAGTCCCAGGTCGCTGCGTTTATCTTGTGGCAGTTGCTTCTCTTCATCGGCCAGGCGCTGCGCTAAAAATGCCAGGTCTTCGGGGTTATGCTCCATGGCGTAGCGGATAATGTATTTAATAAATTCCTCCGCCAGGTTCATATTGTCTTCCAGATCACAAAAAGCCATTTCGGGCTCAATCATCCAGAACTCCGCCAGGTGCCGGGGCGTATTTGAATTTTCGGCTCTGAAGGTGGGGCCGAAAGTGTATATTTCACCCAGGGCGGTGGCGCCCAGCTCACCTTCCAGCTGACCGCTTACCGTAAGGTTGGCGGCACGTCCAAAAAAATCTTCTTTGTAATCAATAGCGCCGTTATCGGTTAACGGAGGATTTTGTGCCGGTAAAGTTGTTACCCTGAACATTTCCCCGGCGCCTTCTGCATCGCTGGCAGTAATAACGGGTGTATGGAGGTACACAAATCCCCTGTCGTTAAAAAACTGGTGTACTGCAAAGGCCAGGCTGTGCCTCACCCTGAACACCGCGCCGAACGTATTGGTGCGAAAGCGCAGGTGGGCGATTTCCCTTAAAAACTCAAGACTGTGCTTTTTGGGCTGGAGGGGGTATTTTTCTGCGTCGCTATCGCCCAGGATCTCTATGGTGGCGGCTTTCAGTTCCAGCTTTTGGCCTTTACCCAGGGAAGGAATAACCACGCCGGTAACCTTTAAAGATGCAGAAGTGGTAATGCGTTTCAGTATGGCTTCGTCAAATTTTCCCAGTTCAGCAACCACCTGCAGGTTATTATTGGTAGAACCGTCGTTGAGCGCAATGAACTGGTTATTTCTAAAACTGCGTACCCATCCCATAACCGTAACTTGCTGGTTGTTGGGCTCCTGGACCAACAGTTGCTTTATTTTAATTCTTTTGTTAAACATATGATTCTTTTTAATCAGGACTCCTTAATATGCATGGTAACAGTGAAAGCGCACAAAGATAAGGGAGTAAAAAATTTTTTAGATTCCGGAAATTTGATGTATTATTGCCACGGAATCGAACTGGTCAGTTCTTACCAAGCTCCGGGATTTTATCAGTTTTAGCCATTCCGCACCAATTTCATTCAACCAAAAATTCATTTCACATTTCTCTTTCAAATTGTCAAGGTGTTTTTGATAAGAGGTTAAACCGCTAAGTATATTTTATGTACGACATTCTGCAACTGAATGATATGCTCGTTCCTGAGCTGCTTGATATTGCCGAGCAATTGAGCATTGCTAACGCTAAAAAACTCGATAAACAGGAACTCATCTATAAAATTTTAGATAAACAGGCTATAGAGAACAGTGCTGAAGCCAAAGGCACAGAAGAAAAAGGAAAACGCAAGCGTGTTGTAAAAACAACCACGGCCAACAGTACCGAAGAAGCGCTTGTGGAATCCGAACCGGAAAAAGCAACTTCGCCCGGCCGGAAAAGAAAAATCGTTGCCGCTGATCCGGAGAAAAAAGCAGACAGGAAAATAGTAAAAAAGCCCAAACTTTTCCAGGACGAAACCCCTGAGCAAATCGCAAAAAAACGGGAACAGGAAGCCGCTTCTCTTGCTGCTGCCCGTGAAACAGAAGAGCAGGAAGAACAGGAAGAAAACGAACTGGCTGAAGAGGAAGCCCCCCAGCCCGAAACAGCGCCTGCGGAAGAATCGCAGTCCGAACGCAGGCAATATCCTAACCGCCGCGAACAGAACTTTAACATTGAGTTTGACGGCGTAATAATGAGTGAAGGCGTTTTGGAAATGATGCCCGACGGATACGGTTTTTTAAGAAGCAGTGATTACAATTACCTTTCCTCTCCGGATGATATTTATGTTTCTCCATCGCAGATAAAATTGTTTGGCTTAAAAACCGGCGATACGGTATCCGGCGCTGTACGCCCCCCTAAAGAAGGTGAAAAATATTTTGCATTGCTGAAGGTGGAAACGATCAATGCCAAATCGCCTGAAGAAGTGAGAGACAGGGTACCTTTCGATTATCTTACGCCATTGTTTCCTTTCGAAAAGATGAATCT
>CAMPJQ010000217.1 GCA_946886925.1 uncultured Terrimonas sp. | reverse complement strand
GTGTTATGTGGTTTTTGCGGCCGGTTAACCTTCCGGTTGGGCAGTGCATAAGCGTAAAAAGCATGTTAATTTTAACGAAAAAAATCAATTATGAGAAAATCTGGAGAAAAATCAACTGTTCAACGCCGGGTAATCATACTCAACCAATTGGAAGCAGAAGGTCAGGTGGATGTGATATCGCTGAGCAAAACGCTGGAAGTGAGTGAAGTAACTATACGAAATGATTTGAAAAGATTAGAGCAAAAAAATGCACTCATCCGTGCAAGAGGCGGGGCTATTAAAATTGACAGGGTGGGGATTGACTTTGCACTATCCGCTAAAAATAAACAGAATTACGAACAGAAAAGGCGCATCGGTAAAGCGGCTGCGGAACTAGTGGAGGAAGGCGATACCATTATTCTGGATTCGGGTACAACTACCATGGAAATTACAAAGAACCTTGCCAATATTACTGAACTTACTGTTATTACCAATGCGCTGAACATCGCCAGCCAGTTGGCAGAACACCCAAGAGCCAATATTATAATTCCCGGTGGCTTTTTGCGAAAAAATTCTTTGTCTCTTATTGGCGCCACGGCCGAAGAAAGTTTTAAGAATTATTTCTGCGATAAATTGTTCCTGGCAGTGGATGGCTTCAGCGCCGCATACGGGTTGTCTACACCCAATGTAGAGGAAGCTCATTTGAACCGGGTAATGATGGCTATTTCAAAGCAGGTAATTGTGGTAGCCGATTCCAGCAAATTTCATAAGCGGAGCTTTGCGTTCATTGCACCCATCAGTGATATAGACATACTGGTAACCGATAGTGGTATTCCCACCGACGATCAGAAAAAATTAGAAAGTGCGGGAATTAAAATAATCATCGTATAAAAGGATTAATAATGACGATTGGAGATAAGCGGAAGCCCTGGTTACTGTTTGCATTGATAACAACTGTTTTTTGGGGAATTTGGGGCGCTTTTATTGAAATTCCCGAAAAGTCGGGGTTCCCGGCCACACTCGGCTATGTGGTATGGGCCATTACCATGATACCCTGCGCCGTGGTTGCCCTTTACATTATTAAATGGCGGTTGGAGTACGATAAAAGATCTGCATTTTATGGAATGCTTATTGGTCTTACAGGAGCCGGCGGGCAATTGATTTTGTTTCAGGCAATGCGCGAGGGACCGGCTTATATTGTATTTCCGGTTATTTCCCTTTTCCCTGTTGTAACCATTTTCCTGTCTTCAGTAGTATTGAAGGAAACCACTTCCAGGAAAAGCTGGATCGGCATCGTACTTGCGCTGGTGGCCATTTTGCTGCTCTCATACCAGCCACCAGGAGAAGCCCATTCCACAGGGTATGACTGGTTGGTTCTTGCTATTGTAGTTTTTTTGATGTGGGGCGTGCAGGCATTTATTATGAAATTTTCCAACGAAAAGATGAAAGCGGAGAGTATCTTTTTCTACATGATGCTTTCGGGAGTATTGCTTATTCCGGTAGCTATTGCGATGACAGATTTTTCTGTTCCGATTAACCTGGGCTTGAAGGGTCCATACCTGGCCTTCCTGGTGCATATTTTAAATTCAATCGGAGCGCTCACCCTGGTTTATGCGCTGCGATATGGCAAAGCAATTATTGTTGTGCCCGTTACAGGGCTTTCTCCCGTCATTACCATAATATTTTCATTGATGCTGTATGGGGTGTTTCCGCACACTGTCATTATTATTGGATTGGTATTAGCTGTGATTGCAATTTTTTTGTTAACGGAATAAATGGAACAGAAAAAGAACTGATCAGGATTGGATTACTGTAACGGATACGGCAGGTGATTTGTCTTTCACTTTTCAGGAAAATATACAGACATAACTCGCCCGATTTAACACTGGTTTTCCGTTATTTCTCCAATGGATGCTCCTTCAGCAATTTTTCCGGTGTGTAAAATCCTTCCACATTTTTCACTTCCGCTCTTACCTGCTTAACCTTTTCGGGTTGAATTGCCGGCGCCTGGTTGCCAAACGAGTTCCTGACATAGGTTAACACTGCCGCCACTTCAGTATCATTGAGCAAGCCTTCAAACGGCGTCATGGGTACCTGCCCCGGATATTTTTTCCCATCTATTTCTATGGGTCCGAGAAGTCCCTTCAGAACCAGTTTTATCAGGCGGTCTTCATTGCCGTTAACCCATTTTGTACCGGCAAGTGGCGGATACCCGGAAGAAAATAATCCCTTACCATTGGGCTGGTGGCAAGTGTTGCAATATCCATCCCTGGCATAAATTTCTTTGCCCTGTTTGAAAAGTTCAAAGTCTTTCCCTTTTAATGAGGAAACTATTTTTTCTTCTTTATGTTCCTGTACCAGCTTCCCGTTAAGATGTGCCACCGCAGCTTCATGGGCATGTACCATCCATTCATCAAGTGGCATTTTTGCAGCTTCGTCCAAAATTGGCATTCCCTTTTCCTTTCCGATCCACGAGGCGGCAACAATAGCCTCCAGGCGCACTCTTCCATTCGGATCACGGGCAGCCTCCATCAGCAGGTCGGCCTGGTCGGCCACCTGGTGACCGGTGTAACGTACAACGTTAACCGCAGCCGCTCTTGCATGATAATCTTTTGCATGGAGCATTTCCCTGAGTAAATCCTGGTCAACCTTATCCAGTCCCCAGCTTACCCACAATGCTTCCAACTTATGGTGTTCGTACCGCGGATCATTTTTATCGAGCGCACTAACCCATTTTTTCAGCCTGGGCAGAACTTCATTTGCATCCCTGCCCCGCAACTCGCGGCGTGTACGGTAGCGGGTACGGTATTCCGGTAGTTTGAGATTATCCAGCAACACTTCAATATCCGCACCATCAATTTTAGCAGGCGTTACCAACGGCCGTGAAGGATAGGTAATCCGGTATACCCTTCCATGCATATGATCGCGCAGCGGATCCCTTGCATTGTGCTGCATATGCCCGATGAGTATATTATGCCAGTCTATCACGTAAAGCGATCCGTCGGGAGCGAACTCCATATCTACCGGGCGGAAATTCCGGTCTTCACTAACCAGCAGGTCTACCCGATGATGGCTTTTATACCCTGTGCCACTGTCTTCTATAACGTGTTCTTTCGTTCCCAAAAAACCAATGGTATTGTTGATCAGCATGTCGCCCTGTACTTCATCAGGAAAATGCCGGCTGGAAACAAATTCCAGTCCGGAAGTAGGCCGTACCTTATGCGCTTCTTCTATTAAATTGAAAGATTTGTGCGTAGCTTCTCCATATCTTGGTAAAACGGTACCGGGCATCATCCACCTTACATCGGGGCCGGAAGTTTCGGCAAAGAAGGGCTGTCCCCAGTCGTCAAACGCTATACCCCATGGGTTGGGAATGGAAAGCTGCGCCGTACGTTCCAGCTTATGAAGTTGCGGCGCATACCTGTAAAACCCACCATTGGTGGCGCGCACAGGACCATAAGATGTTTCCACATTGGTATGCAGGAAAACACCTTCACCACTGTAAATAGCGCCGGAAGGATCAGTTGTAAAAGCGTGGCTATTGTGGTGTGTATCATGATCATCAAATCCACTCAGCAAAATCTCCACTTTATCCGCTTTGTCATCGCCATCAGTATCGGTAAATAATTTGAGATTGGTGCCCTGTGAAACATATACCCCTTCAGGAGCCATTTCAAAACCCAGTGGCAGATGCAATTTATCCGCAAAAACTTTGAGATGGTCTGCCTTTCCATCCGCATTGGTGTCTTCAAGAATAACGATCTTATCATCCGGTTTGGGATCGCCCGGTTTATAATGAGGGTAACTGGGCATGGTAGCTACCCACAGGCGTCCTTTATTATCGAATGACATTTGCATTGGCTTTGCCAGTTCAGGAAATTCCTGTTCAGAAGCAAAAAGCTCAATCTTATATCCTTTGGGCACTTTGAGCTTACTCAGTGCTTCTTCACCATATAAATAGGTTAAGCTACCATTTGCTTTAGGATTGTAATTGGTTTTAACCGGCGGCAATGTCCTGGTATTTTTATCAGCGGCGGCAATATCCATTTGCTCTCCTTTGCCTGCCGCCAGCCATACAGCGGTGTCGCGAATGGCGGTCATTTGACGGATCTTTTCGATTTCAGCAGGATAATTATCAGGGCCAAAAGGATTATAGCGGCGGCCATATACATGCACGCCATTGGGAATTTTGTAATCATCGTGCCACATCCAGTTTTTTTCTTTTACTGCCGCCAGCACCAGCGCCCTGTTGGCTTCCGCCCTGGGAGATGCATTACCAAAAATTTCATCCGCCAGTAAACCAGATAATTTTTTGTAGCCTTCATCATTGAGTTGCGATCCATCAATCGTTAAAGCGTCGTTGTTGGAATCAAACCATTTTTTGGAAGGTTCAAAAGCATCCACAAAAAGCACATTGTTCGAATCAGCAACTGCTTTCATCCCCTGTGTATACAATGCAAGATTTTCATTTTCTTTTTTGCCATCGGGGAGATCGTATGTGCCGGATAAATCCTCGAAAGCGATCGGCGATACGATGGCCAGTTGCACAGGAGACGAATCGCCATTGTAATGCTGACTTAATGTATGTTTAATAAAAGCATCCAGTTCCGCTTTATAATTGTCTAATCCTTCTTTCCCCTGGAACGATTCATTGTATCCGAAAATAGCAATGATCACATCTGCCTTGTGGCGGGTAAGCCATTGGTCGGGCGATTCAAAATGTCCTTCGCTCCCGGAATTTTTGGCAAGCTCTGTTTGAAATTTTTCCGCACCGGGAAACGCCCATGGATCGTTCCTTGCTGCATGCGGCCTGAAGCCGGGGGTATTGCCGCCATCGCAAAAATTACGGATATACAGCATACTATCGGGATAGCGTACCTGCATTTCGGTTTCAAAATAGCCGTAGTTCATCATTCTTGAGCCCAGGTTATTGCCCACAAGAGCGATACTTGTATGTTTTTTAATTGTGAGTGGTTCATGCTGGTCAGAGCGGCAGGCAGTGAATGCAGCGATCCTCAGTCCAAATAAAAATACAAGGGTTGGAGTACTTTTTGTGCGAGGGTTTGTCATTTCAATTGTGGGGTTTTGAATCCTAAAAATATGTGTTCGTAACCTAAATGCCCAATTTTTTTACGCTTGCCTGAAAGAAAAAGGATATACAGTGATATTCCGTCTTATCAAAGAACAGCCTCTTTTGCAACAGGAATCGCTGAATAAATGAAACATTTCCTTATCCGGGATGAGTGCCGAAATGTGACCTGAACCGGGAAAATTATCTACACATAGGGGTATAATTTCACTTATTACATTGCAAATACAGCGCTTAACTTTTTTTGATCTTTAAAAGTCAGCATGGACACATAATTGCAATATCTTTTTACATCATTAATTAACCGGTTAAAATTACCAAGTATGAAAAAGCTTATTATCGCAGTAGTCATCGCATTTGCCGCGGCGTATAGCTGCGGTACACCAGAACCCACTACGGAATCACCCGCAGACAGTACCAATATGAACCAGGCCGATACAGTAAGCCGCACACAACCAGATACCATGCAGCAACGTTAAAGGCAGCATATTGAACCGCAATTTTCCGATAAACATCAA
>CAMPJQ010000216.1 GCA_946886925.1 uncultured Terrimonas sp. | reverse complement strand
TCCCTGGAGCTATGAGCAGCCAGTTAAGCATCAGTAAAAAACTAACGATCGTTAGGTAAATTCAAATTTGATCTTTAGCTTTGCCTTCTCAAACCGTTTTTATGTCAGTACCTGTATTTTTATTTTCTCCCGGAGAATTGATACGTTATGGCTTAAAAGTATCGGATACAATGCATTACCAGGCGCCCCCGGTAGATCTCATAAATGCAACGCTTCAATCGGGCGAAGGCATGCTCAGTGATACGGGCGCACTGGTGGTTAAAACAGGAAAATTTACAGGACGAAGTCCTAAGGACAGGTTTATTGTTAAGGATCATATTACCACGAACACTGTAAACTGGAACGATATTAACCTGCCGCTTGAAGCGCATTATTTCGATATTGTTTTCAGTCATGTTACCGCTTATCTTAACAGCCAGCCCGAATTGTGGGTAAGAGATTGTTATGCCTGCGCAGATGCGGATTACCGTTTAAACATCCGTATTGTAAATGAAAAACCATGGATCAATCTTTTTGCAGCCAACATGTTTTTGCAGCCAACAGAAGAAGACCTGGAATACTTCAGTCCGGACTGGCATATTTTTTCGGCGGCCGGCTTACAGTTGCCTTACAAAGCTTGTGGCATAAGACAGGCGAATGCAGTAGTGATCAGTTTTAAGCATAAAATGATATTGATTGCCGGAACGGCTTACACCGGTGAAATTAAAAAGGCTGTTTTTTCCGTGCTTAACTACCTGCTCCCTGCAGAAAAAAAAGTATTGGGTATGCATTGCGCAGCCAATATCGGTGCAAAAGATGATACCGCGCTTTTCTTTGGCTTAAGCGGTACGGGTAAAACCACGCTCAGCACATCGCCGGAACGTAAACTTATTGGAGATGATGAACATGGATGGAGCGATGAAGGTGTTTTTAACTTTGAAGGTGGTTGTTACGCTAAATGTATAGGCCTTGAGGAAGACAAAGAACCGGATATTTACAAAGCCATCCGGTATGGCGCTTTGGTAGAGAATACCGGCTTTATTGAAGGTACCGGTCAGATTGATTTTTTCGATAAAAGCATCACCGAAAATACAAGGGTATCTTATCCTTTGCATTTTATTTCCAATATTGCAGAGCCCTCACAAGGTGCTGCGCCGGATAATATATTCTTTTTAACCTGCGATGCTTACGGTGTACTTCCCCCTGTGTCCAAACTTACGCCTGATCAGGCAATGTATCATTTCATCAGCGGTTATACTGCTAAAATAGCTGGAACAGAAGCCGGCACTACAGAACCCAAAGTGGTTTTCAGCGCCTGTTTTGGGGCCCCATTCCTCCCTCTTCATCCCGCAGTATACACGAAAATGCTGGGCGAAAAATTAGAAAAACACGAGGCCAATGTTTGGTTGATCAACACCGGGTGGACAGGAGGTTCGTATGGAACAGGGAAACGTATTCCTTTACGGTATACCCGCGCCATCATTCATGCGGCTTTACTCGGCCAATTAAATGATGCAGTGTACAGCACCGATAAATTTTTTGGACTGGCTGTACCGCAAAGCTGCCCGGGCGTACCTTACAGCATTATTAACCCCGGGAATACGTGGAACGATAAAAATGCATATGCGCAAACTGCTAAAAAATTGGTGTGGCAGTTTTTCAAAAATTTTGAACAATACGGTAATAAAGTTCCAGCGGAAATAATGAATGGAGGACCGGTATTGCTTTAACAGTAGCCGTTGCTTTAAAAAACAGTGAGTGGTGCGGTTGTTTGTCAGTTTAAGAAGGCTGCCTGTAAAACGGGCGGCTTTTTTATTTCTATATCCGGTATTAAACCAAAGATTAATCATGCATCCGAAACGATCGAAGCGAATCTTCTCACTTCCTTTCGTGAGGGCGACAAGCAGCGGTGGGCGTTAGGCTTTGTAGTAAACGCTCAACACTATTACTGCTGTTTGTAGTGCTACCCAAACACCAGCCGCTTAGCGTATGCGCTTATGGCTTAACTTTTCCTTTTACCTTTGTATTATGCAAGCAACAGATAAAAAGAAAACACTCATACTGGGCGCATCGGCTAACCCTCAACGATACAGCTATCTTGCCCTTGACCGCCTCCGCAATGCCGGACATGAAGTAGTAGCTATTGGCCGCAAAAATGCAGTAGTGAAAGATGTTCAGATTGATACCGAACAAAAGCCTTATACAGATGTGCACACCGTAACGCTTTATCTCAATTCTTTGAATCAGAAAGAATATTACAACTATATTTTATCGCTTCATCCCAAACGCATCATATTTAACCCCGGTGCAGAAAATGAAGAATTGTACCGTATGGCAACCGATCATGCCATTAAAGCCCAGGAAGCATGCACACTTGTTTTGCTCAGTACGGGGCAATATTGAAAGAAAAATACAAGTCTTCCATGCTGACTTCGGCAAGCTCTAAATCCGAAGATTTAATTTCGAAATCCGAAGCGGGATGCAATCTCAAATCTTAAATTTCAAATCGGCAGAAGCGACATGATTTTGAACGAACCCCCCGTTGTCTGAGACCCATCTCCAGCAGAATATTATTCTAACGATGATGCACAGGTTTAAAAAAAAACGTACATTGGGAAAACCTGTTCACATATGTTATGGAGACGATTTAACGGAGAGCACATCAATCTCCCCATTAAGGAAGAAGTTAAACAAGCCATCATCCGCGAAACAAAAAAAGGCTTTCACCTTAAGGTTTGTATTGGTACAGACTCGCAGGTAAAAGGCGCTGAAACCGAGTTTGCAACAGTAATCGTATTTCTTCGCGAAGGGCATGGTGGCTTCATGTTCATTCACAATGAAAAAACAACCAAGCAGTATTCCATTAAAGAAAGGATGCTGGTGGAAGTAGCCAAAAGCATTGAGATCGCTTATGAACTATGCGATTTGTTTACCGTGTTTGATGTTGACATGGAAGTGCATGCCGACATAAATACCAATCCCCATTTCAAAAGCAATGAAGCCCTGCGGGAAGCAATGGGTTATATACTGGGGATGGGTTTTGCTTTTAAAGCCAAGCCGGAAGCCTTTGCCAGCAGCAGTTGCGCCAATAAGGCAGTGAATTAGAGGTGATGGAGGTGAATGGTGAATGGTAAGAGGTGAAAAGTGAGAAGTGAAAGCGTGACTTATCTTTTCACGAGAAGCGCGAGAGGTGAATGGTGAGAAGTTGCAAATAGGGCGTTCCCTGAAACCTGTAACCTGAAACCTATTCTCCCTGTAACCTGTAACTTGTAACCCTAAGCCAGTTCACAAAGTGCCTTCTATAAAGTCCTTATTCCATTTCTCTATAGCAGCCAGTATTTTATCCTTCCCCGTTTTTTTTATGGTGCTGCTGGTAAAGTGAGCAGGTAAAAATTGCCAGGTGGCGCGCATCGTGTTCAAAAAAGCTTTGATGTTTTTACTTACCTCCTGTTGGGTTGTTTTATCGGTTTTGGTAAACACAATACAGAAAGGCACTTCCCATGCGCCTAAACGGTTCACAAATTCCAGGTCGGGTTTTTGTGGTGCATGACGGCTGTCAATCAGCACAAATACATTTACCAGGTTCTCTCTTTTACACAAATAATCCTCAATCATTTTGCTCCAGCTTTTTCGCTGCTGTTGCGACACTTTGGCAAAACCATATCCGGGCAGATCTACAATATACCATTGTGTTTTTTGCTTGTTTTCCGATATGCTTTCTATTCCGAAATGATTGATCATTTGCGTTTTCCCCGGCGTACCCGATGTTTTAGCCAGCTTTTGATTGTTGCAAAGCATATTGATCAGGGAAGATTTGCCCACATTGCTCCTGCCTATAAAAGCATATTCGGGACGGTCGGCTTGGGGGCATTGCAAATAATCCGGGCTGCTGATCACATATGTTGCAGAAGTAATAACCATATGGTGCAAGATACAATGAGAAAAGATAATGAGTTACAGGTTGCAGGTTTCAAGGGCAACCCTGTACCCTGCACCTTGCAACCTGCAACTTGTACCCTCCGCACTGCAACTTGTTCCAACTTTCCGGATTCAATATTTTCAATTCAGGATTCAGGATGTACATTTGCCGTCAAATTAATTACTTTAACCTTAAAAAATCTGGCATGGCAGAAAAAATTAAAGTGGCTAATCCGGTAGTTGAACTGGATGGAGATGAAATGACAAGGATCATATGGAAATTCATTAAAGACAAGCTGATCCTGCCTTATCTTGACATTGATATTAAATATTACGACCTGGGTATTGAGTACCGCGACCAGACGAACGACCAGGTAACCATAGATGCGGCCAATGCCATTAAACAATACGGTGTTGGCATTAAATGTGCCACCATTACGCCCGATGAAGCAAGGGTAAAGGAATTTAACCTGAAGCAAATGTGGAAAAGCCCCAACGGCACCATCCGCAATATTTTAGACGGTACGGTTTTTCGCGAACCCATTGTAATGCAAAACGTGCCAAGGCTGGTAACCAACTGGACGGCGCCCATTATCGTGGGACGTCATGCTTTTGGCGATCAATACAAAGCAACCGATACCGTAATTAAAGGGAAAGGTAAATTAACCATGACCTTTACACCCGAAGATGGCGGCACTCCCGAGGTTTTCGAGGTATTTGATTTCAAAGGCGGCGGTGTAGCTTTAAGCATGTACAATACAGACGAAAGCATCAAAGGCTTTGCAAGGAGCTGTTTCAATATGGCGCTGAGCAAAAAATGGCCTTTGTACCTGTCTACCAAAAATACCATCCTTAAAAAATACGACGGAAGATTTAAAGATATATTCCAGGATATTTATGAGCAGGAATTCAAAACACAGTTTGAAGCGGCAGGTATTGTATACGAGCACCGTCTTATTGATGACATGGTGGCCAGCGCATTAAAATGGAATGGCAATTTTGTATGGGCATGTAAAAATTATGACGGCGATGTACAAAGCGATTCTGTTGCGCAGGGATTCGGCTCCCTGGGATTAATGACTTCTGTACTGGTTACCCCCGATGGTAAAACACTGGAAGCGGAAGCTGCCCACGGAACTGTAACACGCCACTACCGCGACCACCAGGCCGGGAAGCCCACATCCACCAATCCTATAGCTTCTATTTTTGCATGGACGAGGGGATTGGCATTTCGCGGGAAGCTGGACAATAACCAGGCGCTTATTGATTTTAGCAATGCCCTTGAAGCCGTATGTATTGAAACGGTAGAAAGCGGTAAAATGACAAAGGATCTTGCAATATGCATACATGGCAATAAAGTAAAGCTTGGCGAGCATTATCTCAATACCGAGGATTTTCTTGAAGCCATCAATAAAAATCTTTCATCGAAGCTGAAATAAAACCTTTTTAGTTAAATAAGATAAACACAAACGTTTCAGTATACCTGTAAAGCAACACAAGGTTGGTTCCTGATAAAGTGCGCCGTATTTACCCCGGCGCACTTTTGCATATTAAATGAAAAATGAATCGTCCCGTTTTATGTTCCGGCGAAGAAAGTTCCATAGCTTTTTCCGCAAAAGATTTCTTCCCGTTTTTAATTTTACTGCTTAAAAATGGCATAAAAATCTTACATTCGCAGCATTCCGCCTTGCCTCCAGCA
>CAMPJQ010000215.1 GCA_946886925.1 uncultured Terrimonas sp. | reverse complement strand
TACCCGCCCACGCTTTAGCGAAGGCGGTTGTTTGGGTTTAACAATAAATAATCGCGCAACGATTGTTTTAAAAAGTTAACCTTGTTTTTTTGCCGGGTTCCGATCGCCATCGGGATCCGGCTTTTTTGAGGCTAACTACGCTCTTTATGGAAGTACAATAATCTTTCGGCCTTCCAGCTTAAAATGCACATCGCTCCATTGCATCCATTTCAGCAGGCGCGAAAGGTTTACCGTTCTGCTTATTTTTCCTGTAAACCGGTCTTTAGGTATATCACCTGCAAATTTCACCTCCAGGTTATACCAGCGTGCAGCCTGCCGTAGAACGGACGGCAAATCGGCACTGTTAAACTGAAAATAGCCATCCTTCCAGGCTACTGCTTCTTCGGTGTCGGCCGCTTCATCAATCTTTATCTTTCCATTCCTTTGGAGCAGCGCCTGCTGCCCTGGCAACAGGGAACTGCTGGTATGTCCCTTTACTATTTTTACTGCTCCTTCCAGCAGTGTGGTTTTTATTGCATCCTCTTCCTCGTATGCATTAACATTAAAATGAGTGCCCAGTACCTGTATTTCCATACCGCTATCCCCGGAGCCGCCAGACGCGGAAGCGGAGTTAACCTGTACAATAAAGGGAACTTTTCCATGTCCGGCTTTTGAGGGCAGGGCTGCCACTTCAAAGTAAGCTTCACCGGTTATGGTCACTTTTCTTTCTTTTCCGGTAAATGCCGTGGGAAAACGAATGGAAGAAGCCGCATTGAGCCAAACCACACTTCCATCCGGAAGAATCAATTTATATTGACCGCCCGGCGGGGTACTCATTGTATTGTACATTGGTTCGATGGCCGCCGAACCGGTTGAAACATAGGCTAGTTCACCGGCAGCGTACATTCTCAATTCCGCATTTCCCTGTTTCGCCGGCAATCCTTTGGCAGCGCTGTCTAAAATAATTTGCCTTCCATTGGATAAGGTGAGTATCGCTTTGTTTCCACCCGGCGGCACATCAGCTTTATTTTGCGGGGCGATTTCCTTTTTGGAGAACACCGGTTGTTTTTGGTTATAAATCTTTACATAAACAATGCTGCTGATCACTATCATAAAAACCCCTGCGGCTGCTATCCATAGCCAGGAACGTTTCCGGTATGGAATAAGGCGGATACTGGTTGATTCAGCCTCCTGTTTTAATGGCTCCTCCAAAAAAACAAGTGCTTTAATTCGTTCCGACATATCCTCCGGCATTTGCTTTACTGCCTGATGTTTTTGCCATGCCTGTTCCAATACCCGGCTTAATTCTTCATCCTGCGAACAATGGTTAACCCAGTTAGCCAGTTCTATTTTTTCTTCCTCTTTAATTGTTTGGTTTAAAAACCGCTCTGCCAGGTATTTGATTCTTTCCGATGCCATACTGTTTTATGCTTTGCTGTTAATAAGACAAACGGGAAAGAAAACAGAACTATAGGAAAATGAAATTTATAAGAAAAACAGGGAGGGCAGGTATTCATGGCATTTTGGTTAAGCCGGTTAACAAATCAGGAAACTTACAATACCAATAACGGAGATGGAGTGGGGTTCAAGTTTTTTTCTGATGGTTCGGAGCGCCTGAACAATATGATTTCTAACGGTAGAAGAAGAAAGGTGCAGTTGTTGGGCGATATCTTCGTGTTTCAGCCCCTGTTCACGGCTAAGTGTGTAAATAAGTTTTTGTTGCGGGGGAAGATTTTGGATTGTTTGATAAAGCAATTGCTCCGCTTCTTTTACAACAAGCGTGTCATCGGCTTTAGTATTTACACTGTTTTGTTGTGACTGCAATTTTGAAAGGATGATGGTTTCCTTAGACATTCGTTTAAATGCATTGATTGCAAGATTGCGGGTTGTTTTAAAGAGATATCCCCCCAAATGATCAATAGCTTCTATGGAGGAGCGGTTCTTCCATAATTTAAGAAAGGTATCCTGTATAATATCCTCGGCTATTTCAGGCGATGCGGTAAGTGAAAGAAGATAGCTGTATAATTTATGCTTATAGCGGTTAAATAAAAGGGTAAAGGCAGGTTCACTACCCTGGGAAGCAAGTAACAGCAACTCTTTTTCGGTATGAATCGGTTCTGAATTCAAAATGAAAATGATCAGTTAGTCTGTAGTAAAGATAATATAAATTTAAGAGCAAACAGAATGGGCCTGTTACCACTTATTCAACTCTTCTGCTGTAAACGGTTGCTGCCGTTCATTCCAGTGCTGCCTGATTTTTATTACTTCATCGCGCGTTATGCCGGAGGCATTGTTGTTCCAGTTCTTCCGAATGTAGCTCAGCACCTGTGCAATGGTTTCATCGGTAATGTCTTTATTGTGAGCAAGACCGGGCATCTCACCATTTATTTCGGGCGATTTGTATAATTTTTTGTTCACTTTAACCGGACCTGTTAATCCATACAATACAATAGCAATAAGCTTGTCCCTGTCGCCTGTAACCCACTCCGAATTATTCAGTGGCGGCGCCAATGCGGGTATCCCATTCCCGTCTTCACCATGACAGGTTTGGCAGGTAGAGGCAAACAGGCTCATACCCGCTGGGAATTGTTTCCTGAACAGGCTTGTATCTTTTTTGACTTGCCTGTTGCTGATATTGACTATTGTTTTTTTGAATTGTTTTATAATGGTGAGATTGGTATCAGGTACCAATGCGCTGAGTCTTTTGTAAAAATCTTTTTCACGATTCTCAAGATTACTGATGATGGCATCACTTACAAAAGGGTTACGGGGAAAAGCCTTTGCAAGGCTCATCAGCATTTCATCGGCTAACGACTTATTAAAAGGTTCAATAGCCCGGATTTGGAAAGCGATATAAGGAGCGGCAGCACTGTCGTTGCTGTTTATCATTTGCTGCAGTACCGGTATAAACCGTTGATAATTGGTTTTATTTGCCACAGCCGGCAAAGCGGTTATCGCCTGAACCCTGATCTTATTATTGGTGTTTTGGAGCAGTGGTAATACATCGTCCGCCTGCAAAACTTCCATGCCTTCCAATGCCCACAGAGAGTGAATAAGCGTTAAAGGGTTATCCTGTTTTTTTAGATTTTCACGCAATATGGGTACAGCTTTTGTAAGCTTCCCATCTACCAGCATTTGCTGGGCTTTATCTCTTATCCAGCCATTGGGAGAGGTGAGCAGCGCAGCCAGTTTTAACGGATCGGCGGGCATTGTTACCGGCTTCAATGATGCGCCTTCCGGAACTACTTTATATATGCGTCCACAATCCAGGGGTTGTGAAAGGGATCGCTCCGCAATTTCTTTTTTGAGGTAATCGGTTAAATAAAATTTATGCTGAATAATGCCCCTATACATGTCCGTTATATATAGAGCCCCATCCGGACCGTTATACAAATTGACCGGTCTAAAACGCTCGTCAATGCTGGTAAGGAATTCCTTTCCCTCATATGCCTGCCTGCCTTTAATAACGTAACCATCTTCTTCCAGTATATTCCTCTTAATAAGATTTGCAGAAGGCTCCGCTACAAAAGCATTGTTGTGATAGGCTTCTTTGAATAAACCGCCCCTGTAAATGACGGGCCCGCAGGCAGCAGTAAAATTTACAAGGCGCAGGCTATCATCAAGGATATTCTCCATATAGCCCCTGTTTACGCCAGGTGTGGGCCGGGCGGGGTACACCTTGTTGTTTTCTACTATCTTCACATTATACCCCGAAATGCTGCGCTGATTGATATTGCCTGCTCCCGGTCCGGGCAGAAAATAATCGCCCAGCAGGTTCTGTGAATTATTGTTGTAAAACAAACGGCCGTAGTTATCCTGCGTTATTCCCCATTGGCCGCGAAACCGTGTCCATTCAGTGATCCAGTGATCGCCTTTTTTGCGATAACGTTTTTCCGAATTGGCGTTATAAACCCAGTTGTCCATGGCCCTCATTAAGCCGTTGGCATCATGTTCTACATTATCGCCGATGGTATATGCGCCATCTACTAAAACTTTTTTGCCCGGCTGGTCATTCTTTATCTCAACATACCACAGGTTGGGAGGCGATGCTACGAGAATACCATCTTCTATTAAACATAAGGCCCGTGGCAGCACCAGCGAATCCATAAATACTTTTCTGTTGTCTGCAATGCCATCGCGGTTCTCATCTTCCAGTATAATAATTTTTCCATTGGGTTTGTTTTCCCCTGTTCCTGCTGTATCGGGCATATAGCCTTCCATTTCCAGCACCCATATTCTTCCCTTGTCATCAAAGGTTAAAGCAATGGGGGCGCTTACCAGCGGTTCGGCTGCCACCAGTTTTACTTCAAAGCCTTCTTCAACTTCCATTGCTGCAAGCGATCTTTCGGGCGACAGAACAGGTGAATTGTTCAATATTTCCTTTCGTTCAAGTGAATCCAACGAGGCTGATTTTATATCCGCGCTTTCACCGGAATTGCAGCTTGCAAATAAGCATATAAGTACGAAAACAGGAAAGCATTCGATTGTTCTTCTGATCATTTTTACCAATTCCATTTTTTCAGTAGCGCACCTTTAAATATTTCAACTTTTAATCCTTTGCCTGATATAATTAAATTGCCACAGATTCGCAGATTGGTATACCGGGTATAAAAATCCGGGAAGCTGTGGCTAAAAATAAATGCAATTGTTAACCGTTGGCCCGGATATCTTTACACCTCGCTCGGCACAACATATGGCGGACGATATACGCGCTTAAGCAAAGCATCTGCTTCTGTGTCATTTACAAATTTTTCGTTATCCATGTTGCCGCCCATAAACTTAAGTTCGCGGTTAAGACGATAAGAAATATTGGCTAACAAAGGAAGAGATGATGAGAAGAATCCTTCATTGATATCGCAATGCAGATCCTCATTGTTGTCTGAACGGATAGCGTCAATAAAATTGGCATAATGTTCAGTACCTCCGGGTGGCGTTCTTGGGTCTACCGGTTTTTTAGCATCAGTCTTCTGCGAACCGGCAAAAGGTTCCTTTTCTCTTTTGCGAAAAGCTTTCCACGTGCCGCCATCTAATTCAAGATAACCTTCGGTGCCGTAAAACATATTTCCAATGCGGATATCCAAACTTGATTCGCCGTTTGAGTATCTTCCTCTTGTTTCAAACTCAAGCATCTTTCCGTCCTCGTACTTAAATATGGAGGTTTGTGTATTGGGTGTTTCCTGCGCGCATTCTTTTGGATCAATGCCATAAATACCGCCATGCGAATAAACAGAAACCGGGTGTTCATTTTTATTAAGGCCCCAGCGTGCAATATCAAACTGGTGCGGACCCTGGTTCCCGGTATCGCCATTTCCGGTGTCCCAGAACCAATGCCAGTTGTAATGTCCTTTCTTTTCATTGTATGGGCGGTAGGTAGCCGGTCCCAGCCAGCGGTCGTAATGAAGCGTGGCGGGCGGTGCACTGTCTTTGGCTATACCGAAAGAATCGCGTGGCTTAATGCAAAGCCCTCTTGCCATAAATACATCGCCAATACCACCATCGTGCAAAAACTTCATGGCTTCCATTACATTGCTGATAGAGCGATTCTGAAATCCAACCTGAACACGTTTGTTGTACTTGCGGGCAGCTTCAATCATTTTACGTCCTTCCCATACATCGTGCGATGCCGGTTTTTCTACATAC
>CAMPJQ010000214.1 GCA_946886925.1 uncultured Terrimonas sp. | reverse complement strand
TTGAAATGCACCCATACTGGGTGTTTCGTGTAAAAAGGATTTTTTACAACGCACACCAACAACGGCTATTACGGGGAACGATTTTTTTAATACTCCGGCCGACCTGGAAACCTATACCAACGGATTCTATACACAGCAGCTTCGTGCAATGTGGGCAGACGTAGAGGCAGCGGATCAATTTTCCGATAATATTTCTATTTATACCGGTAGCAGCGAGATAGACAATCTCATTCGCGGAGGTGTAACGCCTGGAAATACCAAGGGCTGGGATAGAGCTGCCTGGGGTATTTTGCGCAACATCAATTTTATGCTGGACAATGTTGGAAAAACAACAGGCGATCAGGCGGTAATAAACCATTACATTGGCGTGGCGCGCTTTTTCAGGGCTAATTTTTACTATGGCATGGTTAAGCGTTATGGTGATGTACCTTGGTATTCGCATGTGCTGGGGAATAATGAAGAAGATCTGTTGCAAAAGGCCAAGGAACCACGCACTGTAGTGGTGGATTCAATTATGGCTGATTTGGAATATGCCGCTGCTAATGTATTACCTGCCCGTACCAACACCTCTTATGTAACCAAATGGGCGGCTTTAACATTGCTGGCAAGAGTTGCATTGCATGAAGGAACCTACCGTAAATATCATAGCGAGTTGGGACAGGAATCTTCAGCGCAAACTTTTCTTCAACGGGCAGTAGCTGCTTCCCAGGATATAATGGAGAATGGTGGTTTTGACATTACCGGCACCGGCGTTGAAGGATACAGGGCATTATTTACAAGTAATAATCTGTTAGCAAATAAAGAAGTGATATTCCTTCAGAAAAATAATAAGGAAGATGGAGTTGGCAACAATACGCATGTGGTGATGGACTGGCAGTGGGCTTTAAGTTCCAGTTTGGCAAACGAGTTTTTAATGAACGATGGTACCCCTTTCACTTCTCAAAGCGGATATGATACAAAAGCGTTTGTAAACGTATTTGCCAATCGCGATCCACGCCTGGCTGAAACCATTATGCCTCCTGGTTTCGTAATTACTCCCGGCGGCAATCCTTATATTACCCGTCCTAACTTTGGCGGTTACCTGCAGGTAAAGTTTTTCCCCCGCGATCCGGCTTTGAGAGGCGGATGGGTTTTAAACTACACCGATCTGCCCATTTTCAGGTATGCCGAAGTGCTGCTGATAAATGCTGAAGCAAAAGCAGAATTGGGCACGCTTAACCAGGGAGATGCAGACGCAACCATAAATAAGCTGAGAGTAAGGGTGGGAATGCCTGCCCTGAATATGACTGCTGCAAATGGTACACCCGACGCTTACCTTGCCGGAAAATATCCGTTGGTTTCTGGTGCTAATAAAGGTGTTATATTGGAGATTCGCAGAGAGCGCAGGGTAGAGTTAGCTTGCGAAGGCTTACGTTTAGATGACTTGTATCGCTGGAAAGCCGGTTCGCTTTTAGCAGAAACCCCTGGTGGTATGTATGTGCCGGCGCTGGGCGGTTTGGATGTAACCGGTGACGGGGTGGCCGATATAGCTATTCTTCAGTCTAAAGATGATGAAGGTCCTATAGCAGGGTTACCGGATGAGGTAAAAGAGAAGATTGTGAAATACTATCTTACCGATGGTAGTTTTATCCTGTCTAACGGAACATCAGGTGTTGTTATGTTCACTAAAGATGTAACACAACCACGCAGTTTTGTTGAACCTAAATATTATTCTTTCCCTATTCCTGCATCGCAGGTAATACTGAGCAATAACAAATTGACTCAACCCGACGGCTGGCAATAAGTGATAATGAGGTAACTGAAACATACCGGTGAGATGCATAGCTATCTCACCGGTTATTTTTTGCCTGTAAATTTTTTATATGTACAGATTATTGTTGACATTGCCAGTAGCTGTTGTTGTATTGCTTTTTCTGTCTTTCTCTTCCGGAAAAATTCAATCAAAAGCCACAGCTAAAAATGCTATTAAGGTGATGACCTATAATGTACATCATTGCAATCCTCCGGAAAAGGCTGATGTTATTGATCTAGATGCTGTTGCCGCGGTTATCAAAAAACAACATGCAGATATGGTGGCTGTGCAGGAAGTGGATGTAAATACCGTGCGCTCAGGAAAAATCAACCAGGCGGAGCAATTGGCTGCTAAAGCGGGGTATCCGTATTATTATTTTGGAAAGGCAATGGATTTTGACCGCGGACAATACGGCGTTTTAATTTTGTCGAAATATCCTTTATCGGATACCAACACCTATTTGTTGCCTGTGAATGATTCCCAAAAAGGAGAGCCCCGCGTATTAGCAGCAGCAACGGTTACATTGCCCAACGGAAAGCTATACCGGTTTGGCTGTACCCATTTGGAAGCTTACAACAAAGCCAGCCGTATATTACAAGCAACAGAAATTTGTAGCATTGCAAACGGAACGTCCTTGCCTTTTATTATTGCCGGAGATTTTAATGCCAAAGAAGACGGTGATGTTATCCGGATCATTGATGAGCATTTCACGCGTACCTGCAATAACTGCCCTTCAACTTTTTGGGAAGGCGGTGAAACCGGGGCTATAGATTTTATTGCATTCAGTTCAAAAGACACTTTTAATGTTTTGTCGCATAATGTAATGCAAAATAAAGAGGCATCAGATCACCTGCCTGTTATTACGGGGTTACAGCTAAAGTAATTACTGATCACGAACAATATACATGTATGAAGCGTAAGAATTTATTTCCACTTTCCTTTTTAGTGATACTACTGGCTTCCTGTGCCGGTACAAGGCATGCTCAAAAAACGACGCTGAGTTGGGAAGAAAACTTTGACCAGCTCAATGGTTTCGATACCAGCCGGTGGTCGAAAATACCCAGGGGTAAAGCTGACTGGCAAAAATACATGAGCGATTTTGACAGTTGCTATGCTATGCGTGACGGTAAACTGGTATTGCGTGGCATAGTTAACAATAGCTTACCGAACGATACTGCCAGGTACTTAACCGGCGGCGTATACACAAAAGATAAAGTGGGCTTTGGATTTGGCAGGATCGAAGTATATGCAAAGCTGAATGGAGCTCGTGGCGCCTGGCCGGCCTTCTGGTTGTTGTCGCAGGGCATGAATTGGCCCGATGGTGGCGAAATAGATATTATGGAAAGATTGAATTTTGATTCTATCGCCTATCAAACGGTACATTCTCATTATACCTATAACCTTAAAATAAAAGAGCCCAAACAGGGAGCAACCGGGGTAATCAATCCCAATGGCTTTAACAATTACGCTGTGGAGTTACATCCGGATAGCCTGGTTTTTTTCATAAACAATAAAAAAACTTTCGCTTATCCCCGTATAGAAACGGATAAAGAAGGCCAATTCCCTTTTGATCAATATAAATACTACCTGCTACTGGATATGCAGTTAGGCGGCAGTTGGGTAGGTAAGGTATATACAGAAGATCTGCCTGTTGAAATGGAAATTGATTGGGTAAGGTTTTATTCTTTTAAGGGAAAGCCTAAAGCTAAAGAATAGTGCGGCATCGATACGATTTTCTATAATTTCCTGAGCAGCCACAGGAGCAGGGAAAGGATGATACTGAACAGTATCATGGTAGTAATGGGAAAATAAAAACGGAAATTCTCTTTTTCGATGCGGATGTCTCCCGGCAGGCGGCCGATCCAGTGCAGCCTGTCGTGAAAAAAGTAAATCACAATGCCGGCAATAACAATCAGCACTCCTGCTGCGATGATGTATTTACCGGTTTCAGCATTCATGGAATAAAATTAAAAAAAGTAAGCAATGCAGCCGGCAATTGCAAAAAATGGTCATACCTGAACTACTCAAAAAATATGCGGATGGTTTGATAAAACAAACGGTTTTGCAAATGCGCTGATTGTTTTTCAGAATATCCCTGGAGTCCCAGCAGCCCGGCGGCATTGCCTTTGTTAATGGCAATTTCGAGGTATCCTGCCGAGTTGAACAGCGCCAGTTTTTCGCCCTCCGGCACATCGGCATAGGTTTCGCTTATTTTTTCAATTACTTCATCTCTTTTAAAGGCAATGGTAAAACGGCGTCCTTTACGTTGCTCTTCAAAAGCTTCTCTTGTAATATTGATCACCACGTTTTCAAAATGATCTATAAAAATAATTTGCCCTTCAATCCAGTTTTCGCCAAGCATCGGCCGCAATGGGTTTTTTTCCAGTATGTCTATGTCAGGGGTACCAATAGTGTTCAGGCTTTCTCCATTGGCGATGGCTTGTATGCTCTTGCCAAATATGCGTGTGATGTACAAAGCGTTTTTGGCCACCGTTTTATCCATGGGCAGGCCAATCACTATTTCCGGTTTTCCCTCTGCGATCATCGTAAGCAGACCGTTATCGGCACATAAAATATATTGCCGGTTATGAAAAGCCAGCAACAGGTGTTCATTCTTATTTTCGAAAAGATTTACCAGTACGATGTGAAAAGTAAAGTCGGGAAAATTTTTAATGGCATTGCGGCACACATAAGCCGCCTGGGGATAATTAAATGGTGTAAGTTCATGACTAATGTCCACCAGTGTGCAACCGGGAACCATTTGCAGCAACTGTCCTTTAATCGCTCCTGCCAGGTAGTCTTTTTGTCCGATATCTGATGTAAGTGTTATTAAGGGCATGTGCGTGATCAGCAATAGTACAACTATATTCGTGCAAAAATAAGAGACTGTGCCCGTAATAAACATTGTTTAACGGAATGAAAGGGATGTATTGGTGTGCAATAGCTGCTGTACAGAGAAAAAGACATTCATTTTTTTAAAAGTTTGGCAGAATGCCTTTTTCCCTTATTTTTGCACTCCCAAAAACGAAAGGGGTTTATCCTATATTTTTAAGGATAAATGATTCCGTAGCTCAGCTGGTAGAGCAATACACTTTTAATGTATGGGTCCTGGGTTCGAGTCCCAGCGGGATCACCATATGGGACAAGTCAAAATTCAAACGACTTGTCCCATTTTTTTTTGGCTTTAATTCCCTATCTATCAAGGATATAATGTTGATGATTTCGTTCAATCTTTTGGTTCGATGTTGGCAACCGTCGAATACGATATTTTCAGGGAACATCGAACCAACTATCTTTCTTTTAAGTTCTACCGTACCTTCTTTGTACAAAGTATCAAGCTGAGCGATATTGCTAAAAGCCTTATCCCACAATGGTTCTACCGTTGTTTGAAAACTTACAGCAGCTTTCAATTTCGCATCCAGACGATTGATCTTCTCCTCACATTCAGATTTGATTGCCCGATAATCATCCCCTTCTATATCGCCGCACAAAAGCAGTTCTCTTGCCTTTACAATACGGCTATTCACTTCCTGCAATTGCAGCTTCAAATCTTTCTGTTCGTCTCTCTCTCCACGCTCTTTTGATTTGTACGTTGATGTGATTACGTCTTTGCATGTTTCAAGTCTTGAAAGAGGCCATACATATTTCCTGATTTCCTCAACCATTTTGTCATTTGCCTCTTTTGCCTTGTAACGAACTCCACAAGCAGAACTGCAATGATAATAATGGTAGTATTGCGTTCTTCCTCTTGAAGCACTACCGGTCAACATCCTTCCACATTTGGGGCAGATTAAGAAACCTCTCAATGGGATATTGTCATCTGCTGTAAC
>CAMPJQ010000213.1 GCA_946886925.1 uncultured Terrimonas sp. | reverse complement strand
GCTATTTTATTGCAAAGGTCTTCTGCTTCTTTTAGCTGGTGCGATGTATATATGAGTGTTGTGCCTTTTTCATTCAGTGTTTTCAGGTAATGTATGATGGCATGCCGTGTTTGTACATCCACACCCACCGTAGGCTCATCCAAAAATAAGATATGAGGCTCATGCATTACAGCAATAGCAAGATTTACCCTGCGCTTCATACCACCTGAAAATGTGTTTACCGGCTTATTGCGAACAGCCTGTAAAGACATGATGTTCAGTAAATCATTTATTTTTTGTTGTATCTCCTTCTTATGAAGTCCCGCCCATGCACCAAAAAACTCCATATTCTCCACGGGGCTCAGTTCATGGTAAAAGGAAAAATCCTGCGGCACGAAACCAAATAGGGTATTGATAAATCTTTTATTGTTTTTTATTTCATGCCCCAGCAGTTGAACGGATCCTGCTGTATAAGGCAGTAAGCCCGTCATGAGGTTCATTAAAGTGGTTTTGCCTGCACCATTAGGTCCAAAAATTCCGAAGCGATCGCCTTGCTCCACCTGCAAATTGAGCTGCCTTACAGCTTTCCGGGTATTACCCTTGTATTCAAAGCTCAGGTTTTCTATATGGATGGCGGGAAGCATGGGGTAAGAGGTAAGAAGTAAGAGGTAAGAAGTAAGAGGTAAGAAGTAAGAGGTAAGAGGTAAGAGATGGCTGTTGTTGGGGCTATAGCAGTATGGAATAGTACCCCCCCTGTAACCTGCAACCTGTAACTTGTTCCCTGCACCCTGCAACTTGTAACCCGTATCCCGTATCCCGTATCATTCATCATCCCCATTATCGCAATTTTTTAACTGTTGTGGCTAAATCATTGAACGCTTTTTTTTCTAGTTCTGCAATATCCAAAAGATAATCACCCATCACATTGTAATCCTGCTGTGCGGTAAGCCGGCCTTTATATATTCCTGAAGCCTGGATAGCAGCGTCTCTCCACAGATCGCCGGCTTTGGTAAACTGTTTTGATATATCCATCAGCTCATCAACAGGGTGATATGCATATGCCTGTTGTAAAAACGCTGCATAAATAAAACGAAATCCGCCGCCGCCTGTACCAATTTCTTCCTGCATCCGCACCAGTTGTGCCAGGTAACTGCGTGATCTTTCGAGCCCCAATGTATCGCGCCATTTTTTTATTTTTTTTGCGGTATACCGTATCCCGCTTATGCCGGCAATATTACCCGGCGCATATAACATATGACGCACGTTTCTTTTAATGCCTGTAATGATCGCCTGTTTCATTTGTTCATTGGTCACTGCTCTTTTTTCTTTTGGAAAATACAATTGCCCTCGTGGAGCAAGCGGTCCCCTGGCAAACCTAACCCGCTCCAGCTCATAACTGGTCATGGTGGTAATGGTTTCCATAATGGGATCGCTAATGAGGTAGTTGTCTGCTTCTTTACCCACCACAATTAAATTGTGCGCGTTAAAATGAAAGCGATATTCTTTCGGAAAATAAGGAAGATAGAAAACACCAACCTGGCAGGCAGCGGGGTGTCCGGATTGCAACCTGTTGTCCAAAGCCTGCTGTGCGTTTTCTTTGGATGAGAATTTTTTGCGCAGTATAGGAATATCAAGCGACCTGCAGGTGCGTTTAAAGATCATGCCGGGCATGGTGCGAAAGGAAATGGCTGGACCGTCATTTACTTTCATAAAAGGGATATAAATAAAAAACAGCCCCGAACCAATACCAAAAGCCAATGGCTCCGTAATTTGATGCACTCCGTAATGCTGCAGCAGGCTCGTTGTTACCCCATTTTCGCAATGCGCCGCCTGCAAATGCTTATACTCCGGTTTCATTCAGATTCACATTTTTTAATTCTTCAACAGTTACATCAAAAGCGGTTGCGTATTTCTGTAATTTTCCGGCTGATAACTTTTCAAAAACACCAGGTTTCAAATGACGCTTTACCTGCCATTTCCAGAAGCGGGTATAAGCCGATAAGATTTGTATATCCATCAGTTTTAGTTCCATGAAATACAACAGCGGGCTCGCTTCATTATTTAAAACCTTTTGTTTGGCATCAGCTACTTTTTTTTCTATGTCGCTCCAGGCAACATCCAATGCTTTAATTTTTACATCCCAGCCGGTACTCAGTTCTGTTATATAATTCCCATTTTCATCTACCGCATAAGAAACCTCTTTTGTTATATTGCGCAAAGCGCTGGGGTCCTGAGGTATGTCTTCTTTTTTCATGGAGCCATTATTTTGCAATGCGAATTGACGATATTAGCTGGCAGCAACTTGTCCGCCGTGGCGGATCAGCCTTCAGAGTCGTCAGATTCAGTGTTCAGTTCAGGCATACTAACGATCGTAGGATGATTCTTTCTCTCTCACCATTCGCGTCTCACCCCTCTCTTTTCACCTCTCCATCCCCTCGTGAAACGACAAACCTTTCCTGCAACTTGTAACCTGCAACAACCCTCACATTTTCACACATTCCTCAACACACTGTCAGTAGTCCATACATATATGAGAAGCGGGAACTCTCCGGAACCAGTAAAAGGATCTTATTGCCTTTTTGGAGTTTACCGCTGTGGAATAATTCATCAATCATCATATAAACAGAAGCGGCTCCTACATTACCCACAGTACTCAGGTTAACAAACCATTTTTCATAAGGGATGCCGATGCCATTGTATTCCAGTCTTTCATATATCTTGTTCTTGAAAAAATTACTGGACATATGCGGCAAAAAATAATCTATATCGCCGGGTGTCAATCCTTTTTTTTCAAACAATTCTTTGAGCTTAACTCCGCCTAATGGAACAATGTGCTCGCTCAGCAATTTTACATCCTGCTTAATGCTCATTACCGATTGAGCATTTATTTCTTCGGGCGTATACTCAAGAAAGCTTTTCAATGTACCGTCTTCCAGCTTTTCGCTGCCCATATACATGCAGGCTTCCATTTCCTGGGCATAGGATACGCCCTCCAGCCATTCTATACGAAGGTTTAATCCAGTTTCATTTTTTTTGCCGGATAATAAAAATGCCGATGCGCCATCCGATAGCATCCATCTTAAAAACTCTTTCTCAAAACTGATGTAAGGATTTTCTTCCAGTTCGATCAGCTTCTGCACTTCATCTTCAAATTTATCTGAGCGCAATGAAGCCGACATTCTTTCCGACCCTGTAGCTACAGCAGTTGCCACATCACCTGTTTTAATAGCCATATAGGCATATTTGAGTGCGTGCATGCCGGCACAGCAAACTCCCGAAGGTGAAACAACTTCTATAGCGCCGCTTTCGGGAAGCCATCCATGCACCATTACGCCGTGAGACGGCATCATTTGATCGGGTGATGAAGTGCCGCACGACAACAGTTCCACAGACTTTAAATCGCCGGGGCTGCCATTAAATAATGCTTTTACAGCCAGTGCTGTCATCTCTGCGTTGGTATGGGTTATTTTTCCTCCCTTTTCCAATGCATAATACCGGTTGGTAATGCCATTATTGCGCAGCACAATGCGTTTCGACTTGGATGGTTTATTATTGATGTAACCCAGATATTCCTCCATCTCATCATTCGACACGGGGCTATTGGGAAAAAAACTGGCCGTTTTTGTAATATAAACTTCGTTCAATGCCATTTGCTTCATGTATAGAATTCAAAAATAGAATATTATCAAATATAATTGACTGCCATCGTTGCCGGTCAATTACTTCAGCATAACACCTGCATAATATTCTTTTTGTTTTTTTATGCGTTTACCCAAAAAGGGCTTAAAAAATATAGCATCTACCAGTAAAATGATTGGCGCTGCAATACAAAGAGCAATTAAAAGATAATATTTGAATGCAACAAGCAGGGCGCTCCTTTTTTTACTTTTATTGATAATTTTCGACCAGATCGTAAATATGCGCCCTGCCTTTCGCTCAATAAACATCAGGCTGTATTTTACGTTTACCGCATGTTGTTCCTGCAGGCGGTTTTGCAATCCGCTCCATTCGTTCTTTTGCAGATGCATCTTTACCGTTTCGCCAAATATAGCCGAATTCACAATATCCTCGTCCGATACGCCTGGTTTGGGAAAGAGTCCCCATTTCCTGTCTTTTTTGGCGGTGAGCATCCAATAAAATATCGTTACCAGGCTGGCATAATTATTATGCTTGTCTACCAGTGCAATATTCCCCACCAGCTTAGCGCCCGCTTCACTTAGCCTTCTCTTTATTTTTTCCTGCGCATTGATCCACATATTCCTGCATCCGCTGATCGTAATTACCGGGGTGTTTTTAAGAAGCTGTTTAAATGACGGATGCTGGAGTAATGAACTGGCAGGAATACTGGGAGATAAAAACCAGGGCTGGTAACCTATTATAATTAAATCATATTGTGTTTCTTTAAAGACAAAAGGCTCCAGTTCCGCGGGTACGCCATCTACACTTTCGGGCATAGCTTCAAAAAAGGCAGGTGAGGTCCACGGAAAAGGGAATTGCTTTGCTGGGTAAATACGCAATTTTTCTACTGAGATATCCGGGGAAGATGCTAAGGGTTCAGTAAAGTGATCAATGATATCTCCCAATTGTCCGGATTGCGTAAAATAAACAGCTAAAATTTTTTTGCTCATGCTTTCCCAGGGTTAGAAGTCTGTGGGTGATAAAACTTTGGATGATTTACTATAATTAAGAATGGCTTTTTGAGCAGCTTCAGGAATGGTTTTAAAATGTTCAATAACATATTTATGATCTTCCTCCAGTTGCTTGTCATATCCCAGTATTTTGGGCGCTTTTTCCTGTATCATCAGCCGGAGGAACCGGTATTCTGCATTATCAGCATATTTATCAAGCATATTTTCCAGTTTTTCCTTTCCGGCTTTAAATGCTTTAAGTTTATGTGAAGCGCCTTTGATCAGGCCTGCTCTCTTCATCATTAATGCACCCTCAAAAGCCTCTTTCTCATCCCGCAAACTCTCTCCAACAATATCCAGTTGCTTCTCGATGGTATTGACGTTATTGCTGGCAAATGCGGTATAAAAAGCAGTGCGGTTAAACGCCGTTGCACCGGTTTGAGCATACCCGGCTGTGCACAACAGCAATACCGTAAATATCAATGAAATAAATGCTGGTTTCTTTGGTTTCTTTAGACTAAACATACAGGGGTCAAATATAGTAAGAATAATATTTTAGCTAAATGCAATTTTGGTGCGGTTTTAGATTTACCTGTATATAAGTTAAAATAATTATGTTAACAACTGTTTAAAAACGATGTTGCAGGTAACGGTACGATATGATATGCTCGTTTCCGTCTTATCTTTGGCGCATCAAATTAAAAATTGTTATGATGAAAAAGTTATTATGCATGACCTTGATCGCAACGGGTATCAGCGTTGCCGCCACAGCACAGGGAGATTATAAAAGTGCTATTGGTATTCGTTTGGCACCAGGATCCTACTATGACGCTTTCGCCTTTTCATTTAAAACATTTGTAAGCAATGCAGGTGCGTTAGAATTTAATGCAGGCGGCGGATCAAAAAGCCGTAACTATTATTGGAATAACAACTATAACAGCAGACGACCTTTTGGTCTTTCTGTTTCAGCTACCTATCAGCATCATTTTAAAATTCCTGTAGAAGGATTAAGGTGGTTTGTAG
>CAMPJQ010000212.1 GCA_946886925.1 uncultured Terrimonas sp. | reverse complement strand
GGCAGCATCCGTAAAAACGCCATCATCGGGTGGGAAGCTTCAAAAGTACATCACGCTATCTGATATTATAAAATACAGGGAAGTGGAAACGATAAAAGAACGCATAGAAGAAAAGAACTGGAATAGTATCAATACTCAGTTGCATGACAAAGGTTTTGCTATTGTAAAAAGCATGCTTACCAAAAAAGAATGTGATACGTTCATTGCGGATTATAATGCAGACAATACATATCGCAAAACCATCAACATGCAACGCTATCGTTTTGGCGTGGGTGAATACAAATATTTCAGCTATCCATTGCCGGAGATCATTACTGAACTGCGTGAAAGTGTTTATCCAAAAATAGCCCCTGTTGCCAATCAATGGATGGAAGAACTGAAGTTAGGCACACGCTTTCCGCTGATTCACCGGGAAATGAAACAAATTTGCCACCACAATGGGCAAACCAAACCTACAGTACTGATATTGAAATATGCGAAGGAGGGATTCAATACACTGCACCAGGATTTATATGGAGAAATTTACTTCCCGCTCCAGGTTGTTTTTATGCTTGACCAGGCAGGTGAAGATTATACCGGGGGAGAATTTGTAATAACAGAACAGGTTCCCAGGGCACAATCAAAAGCAAATGTATTAAAACCCAACCGGGGTGATATGGTGGTATTCACCACCAATTTACGATCTGTTAAAGGAAGCAAAGGCTATTACCGGGTTAATATGAAGCATGGCATAAGTCCCGTACATAGCGGTAACAGGCACAGCCTCGGTATTATTTTTCATGATGCGGATAACTAACAAAAGGCAGTTCTTTCCCCGCTGGCAAAAACTATTGCAATAGTTTTCCTCCAGGATATTTCAACGCCTATCTTTGAGTACTGCTAAATGCTAAGGCATGCTTGAAAATTTCCCTTTTTACCTGGGCCTGATTATGGCGATTGTACTGCTTATAATGCTGGCCAATAAAATTAAAGTCGCATATCCCGTGCTGTTGGTATTGGCGGGCCTGGTTATCAGTTTTATACCTGGCATTCCTGTTATGCGTATAGATCCTGACCTTATTTTTTTTATCTTCCTGCCGCCGTTATTGTATGAAGCGGCCTGGGCTATTTCATGGAAAGAGTTGTGGCGCTGGCGGCGTATCATCAGCAGTTTTGCTTTTGTGGTAGTGTTTCTTACCGCTATGACAGTTGCCTTTGTATCAAATTATTTCATACCCGGATTTTCACTGGCATTAGGCTTTTTGCTGGGGGGCATTGTGTCGCCACCGGATGCGGTAAGTGCAGGTGCTATTTTGAAATTTGTAAAAATACCAAAGCGGATGTCATCTATATTAGAAGGCGAAAGTTTGTTAAATGATGCATCCTCACTGATTATTTTTCGGTTTGCAATGACCGCGGTTGCTACCGGCCAGTTTATCTGGCATGATGCGGCGTTGAGCTTTGGCTGGATGTTGATAGGCGGTGTAGGCATGGGCATACTTGTTGCATTCGTTTTTATGGAAATGCACAAATATCTCCCTACGGATACAAATATGGATATTGTTTTAACCTTCCTGGCGCCATACGTCATGTATCTTGCTGCTGAGCAGGTGCATAGCTCCGGCGTGCTGGCGGTGGTAAGCGGCGGTTTATGGTTATCGAATAAACGGCATGTTTTTCTGAGGAGCGCTTCCCGATTACGTGGTTATAATGTTTGGGAGAGTCTTTGTTTTGTACTGAACGGTTTGGTGTTTTTACTAATTGGCCTTGATCTGCCGGAAATTACATCAGGCCTGGGAGAAGTAAGTCTTTCTTCAGCTATAGGTTATGGTATGCTTATTACTGCTGTATTGATGGTGGGGAGAATTTTGTCGGCTTATGGCGCAGTAGTTGTTACGATGATCGCCCGCAATTTCATTACCGTGGCAGAGACCCGGAACCCGGGTTATAAAGTTCCGTTTGTACTGGGCTGGACAGGAATGCGGGGTGTAGTATCGTTAGCGGCAGCCTTGTCTATACCGGTGCAGCTTAGAGATGGCACTGCCTTTCCTCAACGCAATCTTATACTATTTATTACATTTATTGTCATCCTGTTAACGCTATTGATACAGGGTTTGACCCTGCCGTATTTAATAAAAAAATTAATTAACCCGGGTATGAGCGAAGAACCATCGGAGCAGGAGGTGGACAGCCTTATACGGAAACAGTTGGCTGAACATGCCCTTAAACATTTAAGGATAAATTATTCTGAGCAATTGAGTGAATACCCTGTATTGCAGCAAATGGCTCAAAAGTGGGAAACAAACAGTGGCACTGCCGGGAATGTATTGATGGCAAAAGAATGCAAAACTGTTTACCTCGATATTCTGAACCAGCAAAGGCAATGGCTGCTGAGCAAAAACAAGGCAGAATTAACACTGGATGAAGACATCATCCGCCGGCATTTGCAATACCTTGACCTGGAAGAAGAAAAACTACGATTTGTGTAGCTGTTAAATGTCACATTCCTGATTTTGATATGATCTCGTATCCAATTGGTTTGAAAGCGTAATTGTTCGACATTTCGGCTGAGCATGCAGTGAGCCCTACCAGCAGATCCATCTTTGCTTCTATTACAACAAAATCATTGGCTTTGCTCCTGGGTGGAAGCACGGACAGTTTACCTGTTTCACTGTCTATCGCAACATGCATAAAAATGTTTAAGGTTACAGGAATGGCATCGGGTGTAATACCATAATCCTTCAATACCTCACAAAGGTTTCCAAAACAACCCCGGTGGGGGTGCGCATGGCCGTAAATTATCCTGAATGTATCTGTACTACAGGGAGTCAATAAAAAATCATGTCGTTTAACCGTATCTTCCACCATTTCAAACATTATATTGCTCCGGTTGGAATAAAAGGCGTGACCCGAAGTGAGAAAAATCGTTTCTGCATAATCAATGGTACGACCGGAAGAGATATATTCAGCCGTATCGTGCAGGTTATAACAAACAAAATCTGATACCTGTTCCCCTTTTATATCTGTTATCTTTAAACGATCCCCTTCCTTTAATACAAAAGATACGCCGCTACGTGGTGGAATGATTGTCATTGCTTTTATGTTTATTGTGCAAAGGGCACTTCCATTGCTGATCGTATTGTTTGCCGCTGTACTGCAACACTTCCGGGGATGTACCAAAATCCGACAGCATAGGATTAACAGAGCCGGACAACGAAATATCACGTTTACGGATAACCTGTTTTACCTTTTCATATTTTTGGGCTGCCCGGAGCGATTCAAACTGCGCGTGTGGGTTAAAGATAAGCACCGGAAAATTAAACCGCCGCGCCATCCTGCTGCTTGCGGGGTGCATTCCGATAATGTAAAAAGCTTCTTCCTTTATACTAAAACTGAAATCTTCATTCATCGGGTCTGCGCTTACTCTTTTATCGTATGGATATTGAAGTGCATCTAAATTGGATAGCGCCTGCAGTCTTTCCCACATCAATTGTTCAAATAACGTTTCGGTGAGGGTTGACGGCTTTGCAAAAATAACAGCAGCGCTACTATAACCACCATGCCGTTGTTTGTACTCATCCACAAATTGATAAAGGAATTCCAGAATTTCAGCGTCGTGAGCCGGGCAACCCATATGCGATACCGTTATGCTTTTCAACTGGTTGCTGTTAAGGGCCGCTTTTGCCATCAGGCATGGAAAGTTAAACGCACTGATAAATGCTTCCAAAGATTCAGCCAATGAAGGTGCGGAGAAGTGTTTAATATTTTTGTGGGTGTCTGACATCGTTTAGATCAAATTTCTGTACTGAGATCTAATGTTTTTAACATTCTGAAATGCTGCCTGGCTTTTTTGAGAAACTGCCAGCCCTGGCGAAAGCCCCAATGATCAATTCCCCGCGCCCTGTTGCTCGATGATATCCTGTACAGTACCTTCCAGTGTTGCAGCACAATCTGGTAAGCCTTCAGCAGGCTATTCCCGTTTCCGTATATGTGATGAGGTTCTGCCCCACAGCCATTGTACTCCAGTATGGAGAAATTTTTACCCTGTTTTAATTCTTCCACCGATGAACATTTGATATCGTACCGGCCGTAGTAAAAATGACCGGTATAATGGCTTAGATTATCAAATACCTGCAACAATCGCTCATCCTTTTCATCAGCCAGGCTTACCAGCTTACCACCGCGGCTCAAATTCAGTGCGTTGGATAAACAAAACCGTTGTCCATCTGCTAAAACCTGTTGTAAACGACTTTCGTGCTTGGCGATCATTTCGGGGATACGCAACCGAACCCGGTCATAATTTTTAATCAGCGTTGCCAGGGTATCCACCCCGTTTCCCATCACCTCCAGGAACTCCTTTTTTAAGAACCCTGTGATGGTTCCTTTTTTCTCACCCGGAAGCCTGTAATAAAAAACACTGATCTCCAGCGGGTAGGTAATGAGATCCTGTATGATATAGTCTACCGGCATTAATTGGTGGTAACGTTTTAATTTTTCCGGCGAATCAATCTTACGGAACATAAGCCCCATCATGCCTACATCGGGTTTTACAGCAAGCGGATAGGTAAATGCACCCTGCGCCGCCAGTCTTTCCACCTCTTCGAATGATGCGGAATGTTGTATGTAAATACTTCTTGGGTAACTACCGTGTGGCAACTGGCCGAACATTTCTTTTTTGCTCTCGCCTTCAAATCCCCCAAAAGTGAGGGTGGGGTTAGAGGGTGTGAAAAACCATAACGACCGTGCGCGAATACAATAAAATAGCCAAACAGGCATAATAGGTATATACTTGGCGAGATAATGCCAGGTTTCCCAATGAGATAGCCGGTATAAAAAAGTTTTAACAGTCATATGCTAAACGGATGTGGTTTCATATTTACGGATGATTTTTATACTTTGCATCAGTCCTGTAAACAACAGGATCGTTCCAATAATGCGGCTGAGCCATAGCTGATTTCCATGAAACAGACCAATCAAATAACTACCGCCTGCAATGAAAAAAAGAAAACCCAACAGGCTGCCTGCCCCAATGCCGATAGTATAAAAGCGGTAGTTCATTTTGCCGGCTATAAGAATCTGCCTCTCCATCAACACAGCGCTCCATCCAAACCAGAAAGTTATATGCATGGGGCTGGTGGCACTGAGCAAAACGCCGAGACCAAATGATTTGGCAGGCGTGGAGGGCAACATTGGGGAAAAACCACCTACCGGGCCTGCAGATATGAAGCAGGCAGCACCCAGCAACACCAGTATGATGACAGAAACCCATTCAAACCACCGGAATACAGTAGGATATCGTAGAATCTTATCCATTGCTTTGAGCGCAAGCCATACATACACGACTTCTATCAATATCACACCCACACAAAACAGCAAGGCAGGATATTTGCCGGAATGAACGCTTATTTGCGTTGCCATCACGTTTATAGTACCCAATGGCAGAGAACCTAAAAAGCTGATTACAAGCCCTGCGAGCAAAATTTTCAGCAAAGCGTTCATGACTATACCCGTGTATTTTATTGTTCAAAATAAGAACCAGATAACATGATCTCAATAATAATGCCACAGGACCTAATCGAAATTTTGACTGTTAGGCCGAAAGCGGGCCGGAAGGTATATCTCATGTTATAAAGAAAATCGCTTTGTTCATCTTACTGCAAATTA
>CAMPJQ010000211.1 GCA_946886925.1 uncultured Terrimonas sp. | reverse complement strand
AAATAGTATTGTCAGATAGTTCCGTTGTTGAGTTATCTGCAGGCGGTAAAATAAGTTATCCGAGAAATTTTGAACCTGGCAGACGCACTATCCAATTGGAGGGAACTGCTATATTTAAAATCTCTAAGGATCCAAAACGGCCTTTCACCGTTTTTTGCAAAGAAGTTGCTACTACTGCATTAGGGACAAAATTTAGAGTAAGCAATAGTAAGTCTGTGAATGTGCTGGTAGAGCTAATAGAAGGTAAAGTATTGGTGCGCCGATCTTCTAAGGAAGAGAATGACAAGAATGAAAAATATTACCTTGTCGCCGGTGACGTCATAAGTTTTAATCGTTCCAATAATATATTCACTAAAATATATAGCACGATTGCTAAGGATGAGAATAAAGCACCTTTAATAGCTGCAGGTAATCGGGAAACAGCAGCCCGACGCAAAAATGTAGCGATCCTTTCTGAACGTCGTATCGAAACAGAGTCAAGTATACAATTTAATGGGGAAATGCTCCCCAAAGTTCTGGACTATATGTCTGCTGCTTATAAAGTGAAAATAATTTATCCTACCAAATATATTTCACGTATTCGCTTTGTAGGAACTGTGCATAAAAACGAGAGCATTCATCAAATATTGCAAAACATTGCCATTATGAACGAACTGCAATTGAAGCAGGATACTGCTAATAATATTTTTATCGTTCAAATTCCATCCAGATAAGTCGTACTTAATTAGATGTTTAAAATCCAGGGGGAGTAAAACCCATAGATAATATATCCAACTTGAAAAAGTCTCTCCCGAATTCCCTGCACTAAAAGATTGAAATAAAATTGGAATGCTTTAGGGAATACCGATTGCCACTTTCGTATAAGGTAAGGGCAACGATATATTTCATTTATTTCAATTTTAACCAACTCAAACTTATGAGTAAAAACTTAAAAAGACCAGTTTTTTACTTCCTGATGTGCATATGTTGTACCATTAACCTGGCGGCACAGGAAAGAGTACCTTCTGTTACCGGATTGGTCCGGAACGCTTCGGGCATACCGCTCCCTTTCGTAACAATAAACGCATTAGCCAGCGACAAAATTTCACATCAAACTATCTCCGACACTTTAGGAAAGTTTAAGTTTGATCGACTTCCGGCAGGGAATCTGACCGTTGAAGTTTCTTCGGTGGGATATATCTCTCAAACACTTACCGGGTATAAAATCGTAGATGGCCAAACCATCTCAATGCTGGTGGATATGCAGCCGGCCCCTGGTAGTTTAGACGAGGTAGTGGTAGTAGGTTACGGCAATCAGAAGAAAGTAAATCTTACCGGTTCCATTTCAACGGTTGCAGGTGCGGATCTGGCGAAAAAACCGGTGGGACAAACATCTACAGCATTACAGGGTATTGTGCCTGGCCTTACTGTTACACAACGTTCTGGTCAGCCAGGTTTTGATGGCAGCGTCATACGCATAAGGGGTATTGGCACCCTTGGTGACGCTAACCCTTTAATAATATTGGATGGTGTAGAATCTGACATCAACAATATTGAACCTAACGATATTGAAAGTATCACTGTATTAAAGGATGCCTCTTCAGCAGCCATATATGGTGCAAGGGCCGCAAATGGTGTAATCCTGATCACTACCAAACGAGGTAATAAAAGAGGGGTGGCGGTGAGCTATAATTCCTATGTTGGCGTTCAATCACCTACCGGTTTGCCTGACATTGTGAATGCTATGGATCACATGCTCCTGACAAACGAGGCCAGTACGAATGTAGACAACTCGCCTATATTTTCGCAACAGGTGATAGATGATTACAAAGCAAACGCTGCCGGCAATTCCGATAAATATCCTGATACAGACTGGCAGGATCTTACACTGAAGAAAAATGCCATGATGCAAAGTCATTATTTAGGCATCAATGCAGGCGGTGAAAGAGTGAAAATGATGGGTTCATTTAGTTACCTGGACCAGGACGGAATTGTACCGAATGTTAATTTTAAAAGATACAACGTGCGCTTCAACACGGATATACAATTAAACAGACAGTTTAGTGGAACATTAGATCTTTCATTGCGTCGTACAGATATCAAGCAACCTCCTTCAGGCACTCCCTATATATTCCAGTTCCTGCGTTCGAACAATGCTACCAACCAGGCGATCTTATCCAATGGTTTGTATGGTGAGGGTAATAATGGTGAAAATCCGTTGGCACGTGCAGCAATTGGAGGGTTGTATCATGAGCAAAACCTTATGGCTCTTTTAAATCTTAGTGTAAAATACAAACCGGTAAACTTTTTTTGGGCCGAAGTAAACTATGCTCCCCGTTATAGTGATCCACGTGTGAAAACTTTTTCCCACATTATTCAGATGTACAAATCGGATTTTTCGAAAGGCCTGGCCATACCGGGTATCAATTCATTAAACGAACAATTTTCCCGTAGCTGGTACAATAACCTGCGTGCTACCGTCAATTTTGATAAAGAAGTGGCACCCAATCACAGGCTAACGATACTTGCCGGTGTGCAGCAGGAAGACCAGGTGGATAGTTATATTTCAGCCTACCGCCAGGTATTTACCTTCCCGGATTACCAGGTGATTAATTCAGGAAATCAGTTAAACCAGTCTAACACAGGTTCAGCAACGTCCTGGGCTCTGCGTTCGGCCTTTGGTCGCCTTAATTATAACTACAAAGAAAAATACCTGTTTGAAGCAAATGCCCGTTATGATGGCTCATCGAGGTTTGCTGCCGGAAATAAATATGCCTTCTTTCCCTCTGTGTCTGCGGGTTGGAGAATAAGTAAAGAAGCGTTTATGGACAACCCGTCTTCTGCGATAAAAGAGTTGAAACTACGTGGTTCCTGGGGCCAATTGGGTAACCAGAACATAGGCTTGTATCCTTATGTATCGTCGGTAAGCGTTGGTAGCAGCAATTATCCTTTTGACAAGACAGTTTTTAATGGCGCTGCAATAAGCAATATGGCCAACAAAGATATTCAATGGGAAACTTCGACTGTTAGTAATATCGGTCTGGATCTTAACCTCTGGTCCAAATTAACGATCACAGCAGATTATTACTACCGCAAAACAACAGGCATCTTATTGCAATTGCCTGTCCCTGGTATGCTGGGCCTATCTGCTCCTTATCAAAATGCGGGCGTAGTTGAAAACAGGGGATGGGATGTATCTGTTAATTATCGAGACCGCTCGGGTGCGTTTACTTACGGATTTACCCTGGCATTGTCTGATGTTAAAAACAAAATATTAGACATGAAGGATAGCAAAACTACCGGACTTTTGGTGAATTTTGAAGGGAGTCCTGTTGGAGCTATTTATGGTTACGAAGCAATTGGCTATTTTACAGATGCTTCCGATGTATCAAAGAACGCTACTCAATTTGGAAAAGTTGCTGCAGGCGATATTAAATACAAAGATTTGAATGGTGACAAGGTCATCAACAATTCCGATCAAAAAATAATCGGTTCTACTATTCCCCGCTATAGCTATAGCGCCAATGTTGATCTGGGGTATAAAGGGTTCGACTTTTCATTGTTCTTACAAGGGGTAGGCAAAGCTGATGGTTATATGGGTGGGCGTGGCATCATGCCTTTCTGGCAAGGAGGTACCGCGCTTGAAATCCACAAAGATCGCTGGACTACCTCGAATCCGAATGCCACGTTTCCACGCCTGGCCTACAGTGAAATTAATAACATCCAAAACTCTTCTTTCTGGGTAAAAAATGCTGCCTACATGCGCGTGAAAAACATCCAGTTGGGCTATACTTTCAATAATATTGCCCTTAAGAAAATTCAGCAATTGCGACTGTTTGTTAGCGCGCAAAACCTCATCACCTTGGATAAATACTGGGATGGTTATGATGTAGAAGCGCCTGTAACAACTGAATATGGATCCGCTGGCTGGTATCCGCAAATGAAAGTGATTAGCGCAGGTTTAAATATTAATTTCTAACCCCTTTAAACATGAAGACGATGAAACAGGTAAAATTTATAATTATTTTCCTTGGTGTAATAACAGCAAGTTCATGCAGCAAGAAATATTTGGAGCGTTTTCCACTCGATAGCCCCTCCACGGCAACATTTTTATCCAGTGAAGCAGAGTTGGACATGGCCGTTACCGGTAGTTACCAACCATTGCAATTTATAGGAGAAGATGCGGTGCCCTTTATCTTAACGCTGGAATATGTTTCAGATAATGGCTGGGAAAGAAACCCCAACCAGCTGCAAATTATCGGGAAGGGAATAGCCACCTCTGATAATGGGTATGCCAAAACGGTCTGGGATGCTTTATATGTGGGTGTTAGTCGTTGCAATTTTATCCTGTCTAATGCGGATCGGTTAAACGGCGTAGTGGCAGTGGATAAACTTGACAGGGTGTTGGGTGAGGTACGTTTTCTTCGTGCCTACTATTATTTTTATTTAAATGAAGTGTTCGGTGGCGTTCCATTATTAACCAAGACGGTTTCGCTGGCTGAATCACAAGTGGCCCGTAATACCAAAGAGGAAGTGGTGAATTTTATTATTTCTGAAATGGATGCGATTGCTTCTGCACTTCCGGTTGTTGCCGGTCAAATGGGCAGGGTTACAAGAGGCGCCTCTTTGGCACTTAAATCAAGGACAGCGTTGTTTAATAAAAAATGGGATGCTGCTGCAAAAGCAGCCAGCGACCTGATGCAACTTGGTTCAAACGAGTTACACGGTAATTATGGGGAAATTTTTACTTATTCAGGTATGACCTCCCGCGAAATCATATTCGCTATTCAGTACCTGAGGAGCATGGGTACTCATGGTATTTCGAGACGCTTTTATTCCAGGACAGCGAATGGCTTCTCCAGTAAAGTTCCGGCCCAAGTGGTTGTAGATTCTTATGAATGTACGGATGGATTAACGATTGACAAGTCGCCGTTATATGATCCCGCCAAGCCTTGGGACAACAGGGATCCGCGTTTAAACTTTTCCGTAGTGCTGCCGCAAACCAGGTTCATTGGCTACGTGTTTGAAACGCATCCGGATAGTTTGTTAACATGGGATTATAACGGATCAGTGCCCCAACGTGTGGCGAATGCAGATGCTATAAATCCCCTTGCCACTTTTACCGGTTACCTATGGCGCAAATATGCTTCTCCGGAAGATTTGAACAATATTGATCAACCCGATGTAAATGTAATTGTATTCCGGTATGCAGAAATATTATTGAATTATGCTGAGGCCAAAGTGGAGTTAAACCAGATTGATCAATCGGTGTACGATGCGATCAACCTGATTCGCGAAAGACCTTCCGTTAGTATGCCGCCCATTGCAGCCGGTAAAACACAGGACGAAATGCGGTTTATTGTTCGGAGGGAAAGAAGGTCTGAACTGGCAGGTGAAGGAGTGAGATGGTTTGACATCCGTCGCTGGGAACTGGCGGAAACGGTGATGAATGGCCCTTTGCTTGGAAGAATACGCGATCGTTTTCTTTCCAATGCGCCAAGGGTGGATGAAAATGGGCTTCCTCATTATGAAAATGTAACGAATGCGGACATGATGCGTGTAATAGAAACAAGGACCTTTAAAAAAGACAGAGATAATGTGTGGCCCATTCCCCAATTGGAATTGGAAACCAATAAAGCTTTAGTGCAGAACCCAAACTATTAAGCAATTAATATGAGC
>CAMPJQ010000210.1 GCA_946886925.1 uncultured Terrimonas sp. | reverse complement strand
CGCCAAACCACATGATTGTTTTACGCCAGCCCAGCCTGTCGCCCACAAAACCAAAGATGAGGTTGAAAATAATATTACTGGTAAAGATCGTTCCCCATATATACAACCACTCGGTAGTAGAAAAGCCATGCAATGCCATATAAGTGGGCAGAAAAACCGGGAATGCAAACTGAGCGGTTGTATTGATAATGCGCACAATTCCGCCAAGCAATACTTTCGGTTCTTCTTTCATAATGGTAAAACCCTTAAGCAATTCCTTCATCTTACTTTCGGGAGTAACGGATCCGGAGTTAAATTTCGTTCTATTGAAAACCAGCGCAAACAGAGCGCCGATAAGCACCCAAAATACAGAACTCCATAATGCATTAATATGCCCAAGTTCCTTAATGGCCCAACTGGAATAAAAAGCGCCCAACACATTAAGTCCGCCGGTAAAAACAAACCAAAACCAACCCACTGCACGTCCCAGCATTTCTTTGGGTGTAGCATACGATATCCATACTAAAAAAGAATAGGCGAATAAAGGATAACCAAATCCCCGGAGAGCATAGGTAAGCAGCATCACAGGGAAATCAAGATTTGCCATTCCATACCCTACAAAACCAATGGTTCCGGCGAGGTATAAAAGCAACCCCATGGCCATCGTTTTTTTAGGTCCATAACTTTCTGCGAGCACACCCGAAAACCAGGAAGAAACAGCAATCGTAACACCATAGGCAGTAAACAAAGAAGCTGTTTGGGTAATATTCATTCCCTGTTCAATAAGGTATGGGCTCAGCCAGCCCTGTTCCATCCCATCACCCATCATAAATATCAGGATACCAATGTAACCCCATGATAATTGGCGGGGAATACCAGCTTTGGCAAAAAGAGAATGGTCATTTGGCTGCATACAAACAGGTTAATGTAAAACAATCGCTAACTTATTCTTTCCAAATATAAGTAAGTAAATTAAATAATTTAAAACAAAATAAAAGTATTTGAAAGCCAGAGATTCCAAAACGACTTATCTTACAACATTCCTACTCTATGTCAGGAGACCATCATGAAACCATTTGAAAGTTTTTGAAATTACAAAAAAATATCATGAATTTTGGCAGACGTAAAGAACCCGAAAGAACACTAAAATATTTTTTTAAATTGTTTATATGAAGACGATGACCGACAGGCACCAGTTTATTCTGAAAAAATTACAGGAAAAAGGAAAAGTGAGCATTCCCCAGCTTATTACCCAGATGAAGGTGAGCGGCGTTACCGTTCGGAAAGACCTTAAACTCCTGGAAGAAAAAAACCTCCTGTTCCGCACCCGCGGAGGAGCTTCAATGAACAATCCTTATGCCATTGAACGACCCATTAACGAAAAAGAATTCATCAGGTCGGAAGAAAAGAAAAAGATCGCACGTACTGCTTTGTCGCTGATTGGACATAATGATTCCATCATCATCGGTTCGGGCACTACTGTATTTGAAGTAGCCCGTTGCCTGCATCCCGAAAAAAGAATTACCGTTATTACACCCGCATTAAAAGTATCGCTGGAATTGTGCAACCGCCCCAATGTGGAAATACTGCAGCTCGGCGGAATCATCCACCAGAGCTCCTCTTCCTCTGCCGGTTCATTTGCCGAAAAAATTCTGGAAGAATTATCCTGTGGTGTTTTATTTCTTGGCGTGGATGGAATTCATCTTGAACATGGCCTCTCCATTACCAACTTAACAGAAGCCAGCCTGAACCAGAAAATGATAGGACTTGCACACACTGTTGCAGTGCTGGCCGACAGCACAAAATTTAACCGCAGGGGATTGGGTAAAATCTGCAACCTCGACCAGGTGGATTATATCATTACAGACAAAGAGGTGAGCCCTGAAATGGTTTCCAAAATAGAAAAAGCAGGGGTACATATTATCATTGCCGCATAGTCTTCCGTTTATTGTTTCTCACGGTATAGAACAGTAAGCCTGCCGTGGATTCTTCAGGTATTTCATATATAACTTAACCACCATTGCCTGTGCGTCATTTTATAATTACTAAACCAGCGGCAGGGAATATACAAAGCAACCACCACTGCGACCCACACCAGGTATACTACCGGTAAACCATATCCGAAATTTGAAGGCCGGAACCAAAAGGGCGACCCCCGTACATCAATAATTTCTGCACTGGTATGCCCCGAAATAAAAAACGCGATCACCAATAAAATATGCAGCATATAAAAATGCAGTATATAATAAAAGAAAGGTACCCTGCCATAAACAGAAAGTGAATGAACCCATGAGCTTTTTACATTTTCCAATAGCGCCAATACCAGAATTGAAGGACCAATCGTCATGGCAATGTACTGTAAGGAAGGCGGATATTTGGTAGTATTCAAAAAAGAAAGCCATGCGCTGTCAGTGCTGCTCCAGGGCGCCGGATCACCATACCCATTTACCAGCCGTAGTATAATAAACAGAACGGTCAATGATATACCGGTAATGATCAGCAAACGTTTTCTCCCCGCAGCATCAAATCCTTTTTGAAACCATTTTCCCATGCTAAAACCCAGGCACATTACGCCAGTCCAGGGAAGAATAGCATACAACGCCATTATAAAATGTGTACTGCCCAACGGAATAACGGCTCCCCGGGAAGCAAGCAATATTGTCCACAGGTTACCTGCAACACCGTCAGCAGGAAGCGCGGCATAATCGAGCATATTGTGCCCGCCCACGATGGCAACGCCGGCTATCAGTACGGTTTTATACGAGAAGGCCGACAGCAGTCCGAGTAATATCATGCTACAGCCAATGGCCCAGATAACCTGCAAAATAATAAAGTTGTAAAACGGGTTGAATGTAATTCCGAACGTTACGATAACAATTTCAACAAGAACGAGCCATATCCCTCTTTTAACCAGGAATACACTTGCCTCTTTGCGGGTTTTATTGCGGGAAGAAAGATAAGCGGATAAGCCGGACAACAGCACAAATACCGGCGCGCAATAATGAGTGATCCAGCGGGTAAAATACAATGGAATGGTTGTAGTTGCCGGATCAAGAGGATCGGCGGTTATAGCGGTAATATGGAAATATTCACGTGTATGATCCAATGCCATGATGATCATAATGATACCGCGAAGGATATCCACCGATGCGATCCGGTAACGGTTTGGCTGCATACCGAAAGATAATGCGTTTGTATCAAATTCAAAAACATATCCATTAACTGCACTGATCCACTGAAGATGACCGATATCCTTAGGCAGTATGACAAACGTCATGCTCTATACAATTTCCCCATCTTAATTTGTACAGGTTTTCGGTAGCATGCAATGTGCCGGAAAACCCCTCACCTACACAACAATAAAACGATTATGAAAAGAAATTACTTGTCTCTCACAATCTTGCTTCTGGGTGCAATTTTATGGCTGGCATGCAACGAAGCAGCTACCAGCGCAACTACAGGTTCTGCTGCCCCGCTCGGCGGCCAGTCGGGTGTACAGGACGATGAATCCCAAAAAGACGTGGTAAAAATAGCGGCAGGCAGCGCTGATCACACCACTCTCGTAAAAGCCCTGCAAACGGCGGAATACGTGGATGCGCTTTCCAATGCAGGGCCTTTTACCGTGTTTGCCCCAACCAATGCCGCTTTCGACAAATTACCTGCAGGAACTTTAACCGATTTGCTGAAACCTGAAAAAAAGGATGATCTCCGCAATATCCTGGAATACCATGTATATATTGGCGTGCTAAAACCTGAAATGCTTACCGACGGGCAAACTTTCGGGCAAGCCAACGGAAATAATATCAGCATTGCGGTAAAAGACGGGAAAACCATGGTGAATGGAGCAAATATCATAGCCTCCATCCCGGCGTCGAACGGCATTATACATGTTATAGACGCGGTATTGCTCCCGCCGGCAAAATAAAGCACGCATATACTTCCGCAAAGGGTGCCCGTTCCTGCACGGAAGGCGCCCTTTATCTTTTGCTGAAAATGCATCGGGTAACAAATGATATCGTATACAAAGTACAACGGTATAAGTATTATCTTAGCCTCAACCATTATATCGGATATGCCTATAAAACTTATTCTCCTGTCTTTTCTTTTGAGCATTTTTTCTGCTCTTTCCGCACAAAACAAATCAAGCATCTATCCTGTAGCGCTCACCTGTGAATATCTTGATCATCCCGGCGGACTTGATGTAAAGCAGCCCCGCTTTAGCTGGAAGCTGGCTCCGGCAGATGCTTCGGCTTTTGCTCAAAAACAAACGGCTTACCGTATAATGGTCAGCTCCGCAAAAGATCAGCCTAACAAAAACAAAGCAGATATATGGAACAGTGGCTGGGTACAGTCCGGCGAATCATATCTTATTCCTTACAAAGGCAAAACGCTTCTGTCTGATAAAGATTATTACTGGACAGTAAGCGTAAAAGACGAAAAGGGAATGATATCATCGTTTAGCGAAACCGCGCACTTCAGCACCGGGCTGTTTGATCAAAAAGAATGGACAGCAAAATGGATCGGTACAAGTGAAGTGTACGACCCCTATAAGGGCAGCAACAAAATACCCGATCCGTGGATGAGGAAATCATTCGATTTGAAAACAAAGCCCGAAAGAGCCGTGCTGTACGTGGCATCTGTAGGATACCATGAAGTGTATATCAACGGTAAAAAAATAGATGCTCATGTTTTAGCGCCTGCTGTAACCGACCATACCCAACGCGCCCGCTATATTGCGTATAATATAACCACAGCACTGCAACCGGGAAAAAATGTTATTGGCTTATGGCTGGGCACTTCCTGGTCAATTTATGCACCTTATGCCACACCCGATAAACCCCGGACACCTATCGTTATCGCCCAGACTGATATTATGGGAAAAAATAACCAGCGGATAACGAGGATCGCTACCGATGAAACATGGAAAACACATTCAAGCCCAAGTCAACTCATCGGGAACTGGGGCTTTGGCGTAGGCGGATACGGAGGTGAGATATGGGATGCCAGTAAAGAGATCCCCGGCTGGAATACGGCACACTATAATGACCAGACATGGAAAAAGGTGAATGTATATACCCCGAAACTGGAACTTTCGGCCCAGCAGGTTGAAACCAATGCACTGTTTAACGAGATACAGCCGGTTTCCATTGAACGCCGTACCGATGGAACCTACCGGGCAGATATGGGGGTGAACTTCGCCGGATGGATACAGGTTTATGTTAAAGGAAACCCGGGAGACACTGTGCGGCTGCTTTTTTCCGAACGGCAACAGGATGATATGACCTACGGACTGCATAACCTGTATATTATCGGGCCAACCGGTGAGGGTACTTTTAAAAACAGGTTTAACTATAACTCCGGAAGATGGATGACGATACAGGGTGTAAAGCAAGCTCCGCAGAAAGCCGACATTAAAGGATGGATGGTGCGTACAAACTTCAAATCCACCACCGCTTTTGAATGCTCAGATACTTTGCAAAACTGGATTTATAATACGGTAAAATGGACATTCGAAAACTTATCGCTCGGTGGCTATGTAGTGGATTGTCCGCAACGTGAACGATTTGGCTACGGGGGCGATGCGCATGCCACCTCTGAAACAGGATTACTCAATTACAGGCTGGGTGCATTTTATACCAAGTGGCTGCAGGACTGGCGCGATGTGCAGGGCACAGAGCCGATGGTTGGAAAC
>CAMPJQ010000209.1 GCA_946886925.1 uncultured Terrimonas sp. | reverse complement strand
TAAACTGCCTTAGCAGAACAGGGTCATTTTCAAGATTTTCCAGGTCTGCTGTTTCGTGAATAACCAGGTCAATACCTGTAAGCCGGTAGCTGTTCCATTTTTTACGCAGCGCAGTTTCTTCTTCTTCCGACAGCCGGTGCCCGGTTATATATACTTCAGCTTTTGGGGAAGCTGTCTTAACCTGGATATCTGTTTTTAATACAGACAAATCTCCTGTAACTAAGTTTTCTTTAATAAAACGTTCAATATTACCTGTCGTATGTTTTTCTTTCACCAATTGCCAGGCAAAATAGGCCGCAGGTAAAAGGCTTATTAAGGCGATGACGTAAACAATGCGGGCGGTAATGGGTCTTTCACTAAATGGTTGTACTTTTTTATAGCGCATATATTTGGCCAGCAGCATTACCGCTAAACCAATGAATACACAATTGATAATATAAAAATAAGAACCGCCCCATATATGGTTCCATTGAAAATTGGCTATTCCATAACCGGCGGTTGATAAAGGCGGCATACAGGCGGTTGCAACGGCAACACCGGCCATAACCTTCATGCCCCTCACTCTTGTAAGGCCTATAAAACCTGCTAATCCTCCAAAGAAAGCTATCAATACGTCATATATTGTTCCTCCTGTAAAGGAAGTCATTACCTCTGTAGGTTCACTAAAAGGGGTTATGCTGAAATATAATGTGGATGCCAGTAAGCTGATGCCAAACCCCGTCAGCCAGTTTCTTGCACAAAGCTTTACCATGGGCCAGTCGTTGGTGGCAATAGCAAATCCCAATCCAATTACCGGAGCCATCAGGGGAGACATGAGCATAGCGCCGATTATTGCGTATATGGAATTCATATTTAATCCCACACAGGTAAGAATCATGGTAAATACCAGTAACCAAAGGGTAGCCCCTTTAAAATTTACTTCGCTTAAAATTTCCTGTTTTGTTTCTTCTTCCGATTCCTCTTTGGCAATACGGAATATCCGGCCTATGTATCGTTTAAATACAGGTATGTTAGCAGGCATACAGTAAAATTTGATTGTAATGTTTACCGAAAATAGCGATGATTTTATAAAACCATATTCACAATGGTTTGGGGATTTTCCTGAACTGGCAGAGTGCCGTGGGCATAAAATCAGAAAGCCCCGGTGTAGAAACATCGGGACTTTTGGTTAAGGCTCTGATTAGTAGCTATTTTAAGGTTTATTCTATGCCGGCATTTCGGTATGAACAAACTCCATTAATTCTTTTATATAGGCTGGTGAAAAATCGAATCGTAACCCGGCAGAACCATATAGCTCCGGTAAGGGTTTTGTACCACCCAAACTTAGTGCTTTCATGTAATTATCCAAAGCATTTTCTTTATTTTCTTTGAATTGTTTCCACATTCCTATTGCACCTAACTGTGCTATACCATATTCAATATAATAAAACGGCACTTCAAAAAGATGCAACTGGCGTTGCCATGCTATTTCGCGGTATTGATCTAATCCATTGAAATCTATTTCAGTAGAAGAAAATTCATTCAAAATCTCTACCCACCGGGCAGTCCTTTCTTCCGTAGTATGAAAAGGATTTTCATAGAGCCAGTGCTGAAACTTGTCTATAGTGGCAACCCAGGGCATAACGGTGATCACTCTTTCCAACTGGTGCTCTTTGGCTCTTTTTAAATCAATGGCATCTGCAAAAAAAGTATCCCAGTAATCCATACTGAACAGTTCCATGCTCATACTGGCTACTTCTGCTAATTCAATGGGGTATTCTTTAAAAGCCGCCAATTCGAGCGGATGAGCCAGAAAAGAATGAACCGCATGTCCGCCTTCATGTACCATGGTGGTTACATCGTGCATTTGCCCCACGGCGTTCATAAAAATAAAAGGCGCGCCACTTTCGGCTAACGGCATATTGTAACCGCCGGGCGCCTTGCCTTTCCTGCTGTCTAAATCGAGATGTTTCAGCTCGTTCATCCGGCGCAGACAGTCTGCAAAAAAAGGCCGCAGGCGGTTAAAACATTGAATAGATTTTTCCAGTAATTCCTTCCCATCCGTAAAAGGAGTTAAAGGTTTTATGCCTTCCGGCTCCGCTTCCGTATCCCAGGGTTTAAATGTATCCAAACCGAGTTTTTTCTTTTTCTTTTTGTTGATGATATCCACCAAAGGCAAAACATACTGTTTTACACCTTCGTGAAAATCAAAACAATCTTCCTTTGTGTAATCAAACCTGCCCTTTTCTACAAAAGTATAATCGCGGTAATTTTTAAATCCGGCATTTAAAGCCACCTGGTGACGCTTATGGATCAGTTTGGTGAACAGTTCATTTAACGTGTCTTTATCCTGCAGGCGTCGTTCATTCACTTTGCGGTAAACGGATTCACGTAAGCTGCGGTCGTGGCTTTCGAGGAACTTGGAAGCCTGCTGCAGTGTATATTCCTTTCCTTCTACTTCAATTGTCATTTTACCTGCAACGGCGCCATACTGCTGCTGCATTACACTTAGTTCAGAGAATAGGGGAATGTTTTCTTCTCTGAACAGATCTATACTTTTTTTTACGGAACGCAGGTAGGTAAAATATTTATCCTGGTCTAACTCCGCCGTATAAGCGCAGTTGATCAGCTTACGGTTGATCTGGTCTGCATAGGGTTGTATATTGGGCTGTATGGCTGTGTAAAAGAAATTAAAGGCTTCCGTGAGCGCTTTGTTTTCTGTATCGCAGGTCATGCGTACCTGGCGCCAGCAGGCGTCTTCCGACACGACGGCTTCCAGTTCGCTGGAATCTTTTAACCATTGTTCCAGCTCTTTTTTGGAATGGATAGGTCTTTCAGCCAAATTTTTAAAATACGGTTCAAGAGCTTCCCAGGTCGTTACCTCGAAGATTTCCGGCAGAAAATGTCTAACCGGTTTTTTGATATCAGCGCTGGCTTTGATCATAGTAGTATAAAAGGTGACAGGTAAGAAGTGAAAAGGTTGTGCAACGAGATTGATTTTTTTCACCTCTCACCTTTCATTTCTCACTTTAAATTATTCTTTTGTTTTTTTCTTTGGAGCGGCTTTCTTTTTTGGAGCAGCTTCTTCCTTAGACGCTTCAGTTTTTTTGGGGGCGGCTTTTTTCTTAGGCGCCGGTTTCGCTTCTTTTTCTTCCTCCGGTTCTTCCTTTTTCTTTGCCGTTTTTTTAGGGGCGGCTTTTTGTGGGGCCGCGTCTTTTACTGGTTCGGCTTCGGGCTTGTCTCCGGAATCAATTGTTTCTTCCTCTTCTTCGGGTTGAGGCGCTTTGATCTCAATATTGTTTGCCGTTAAAATACCAAGCCATTTCACCATTTTTTTCATATCACTTGTATATACCCTTTCAAAATCCATGTCGGGGTATACGGCTTCAAAATATTTTTTTACAGCAGCATTGTCTTTTTCACTGGGCAATGGCGTAGTATCTTTTTGCATGGCAAGAAATACATCTGCCAGGTTCACATTATCGCGAACAGTAAAAATTTCAATACTTTCCAGGTGCGAAAAATTATGCACGCGGGACGATACAAACCTTGTGCTTTTATCTTCCAGGGAGCGTACAATAGCGCCGTCGGCTTTGGAGCTTAATAATTCGAATAAACCGCCTAAGCCGGTTACAGAAATGATTTTACCGTATTCCATATCAATCATAACATTTTAAGGACGTGCAAGATAACGGGAAATTTGGAAATGTCAGTCCGGGAATAGTGTTTTATCAATATTTGGAATGATCCGCAAGGCATTTTTGTAATATATTTTTTTGAGAATGGCATCCGGAAGCCCCATTCCATACATACGCCAGAAGGCGTGGTATTTTTTGTGGTAGGGAAAATATTCATCTTCTGTTTCCAGCACCCTGAAATAAGTAGTGTATTCTTCCGGTACCCAGCTATCCTTACCAAACATGATCCTGTTCTGGTATTTTTCAAAAAATTGTTTTGCGGCTCTTGGCTGTCTGCCCAACTCGGCGATTATGGCGCCAAATTCAATCATCATATTCGGCATTTCATTTAATAAGCTGCCTAATTTGCCCAGGTCATTAGGATACCATCCAAAGTGAGCTGCAATAAAGGTAGTTGAAGGATGCTTTTTAAACATGCGGTGTTGCTCGGCAATGAGCTGTTCCCATGGCTCCGGGTCATTGGCTTCTCTTTTTCTGCGGGGATGTGTAACCAGTTCCAGCCAGCGTTCATTGTGTTCATCCACAGGATCCCAAAAGGGCTTGGGGTCGGCGGTATGAATGAGCACGGGAATTTTCAACTCCCCGCATTTTTCCCATATCGCATCTAACCGGGGATCGTCTATGGCTACCCGCTTGCCATCTTTATCTGTTACTGAAAACCCCAGGTTTTTGAATATTTTTAACCCGTTGGCGCCATTTTTTACATCAGTTTCTAATTGATTAACCGCCTTTGACGTCCAATCCGCTTCTCCTATGCCTTTAAAATCAATATTGGCAAATACGATAAAACGTTTCGGAGCTTTATTGCGAACGCTTTGTGTCATTTCCTGTAACCTGCTGCCATTGCCGCCACTAAGGTTTACCATTACTGCCAGATTCAGCTTATCCATATCCGTAAGCAAACCTGGAATGGTTTGTTCCGACAGGTTCCATTGGTGGTTGTGCACATCAATAAAGGGAAACTTTGCTTTGGTAACAATATGCTCCGGAACTTTAAGCGTGGACACCGGATCGTATTTTTCAAAATCCATGGTTTTTCGCTGCGCAAACAGGGACGTTGAATAACAGAACAAAACAATAAAGCTGATCTTTTTCATGCTATTGGAATTAATAAGCGGTCAATCATTAAGCGCCTGGTAAGCAAGTACTTTAAACTTTTCGTGAATATCGCCATGACTATTGGGATACAATTGCAAAAAGAACTGTGCTACCATTTTTTCTTTGGGATCTATCCAGTAAGAAGAACTGAACATACCACCCCAGCTATAAGAGCCTTCAGGACGGGGAGAAAAAGCGCTGCCCTTTTCCGTTACTACTTCAAAGCCCAGCCCAAAGGTGTTGCCGTGCCCCAGCCTCAGGTCGCCGATCTGGTTGGTGGTCATCATACGGATGGTATTGCGTGATAATATGCGTTTGCCGTTATACACGCCATTATTCAAAAGCATCTGCATAAAAACAGCATAATCGTAAGCTGTAGACGACAATCCACCCCCGCCCGAAAAATAAGTACCGTTCATTTTGGGATAATCGGAATAAAATGTTCCGTTAATATCTGTGGTTTCCGGGGCTTTTTTGATGTGTTTGCTGTCGTCTTCGGTATACAATATGGCCAACCGGTTTTGTTTTTCTGCGGGCAGGTAAAAATAAGTATCCTTCATGCCCAACGGTTCAAAGATCCTTTTTTTAAAAAATTGGTCAAGGTTCATGCCAGATACAACTTCCACCAGGTAGCCGAGCAGGTCGGTGTTCAGCCCGTATGTAAATTTTTCTCCCGGCTGATGCACCAAAGGCAATGGTCCTAATTTTTTCATGATATCAGCCAGCTTTATTCTCTCTACACCGATACCGCCCACAATGCCCGCCTTTGCGTAAATGGCGTTAAAGGTTTTACTGCCTATTTGCGCATAGCCGATACCGGAAGTGTGGGTAAGCAACTGGCGGATGGTGATCTCCGATTTAGCGGGAACAGTGGTATAAGTAGTGTCGGATTCATTAAAGTTTTC
>CAMPJQ010000208.1 GCA_946886925.1 uncultured Terrimonas sp. | reverse complement strand
GAATTTATCGGTTATACCCCGTTTAAAACCACTACCATTACCCTTACACCAGGCAATGCGCCCGTTAACCTCGGTGTTATACAGCTTATTTCTGCTTCCAAAACGCTTGAGGAAGTATATATCCAGGCGGAGAAAAGCTCAATGGAATTATCGTTAGACAAAAAAATATTCAATGTAGGCAAAGACCTGGCAAATGCCGGTGGAACTGCTGCCGATATTTTGAGCAACATTCCGTCGGTGGCAGTAGATGTGGAAGGGAATGTAAGCCTGAGAGGCAGTAACAGCGTGCGGATATTGATAGACGGAAAGCCATCAGGATTAGTAAGCATGAAAGGTGGAAGCGGCCTGCAGCAACTCCAGGGCAGTATGATAGAAAAAGTAGAGATCATCACCAATCCTTCTGCCCGTTATGAAGCGGAAGGAATGGGCGGTATCATTAATATTGTATTAAAAAAGGAACGCAAGGAAGGATTCAACGGGTCTTTTGATGTGGTGGCAGGATATCCTGAAAACTTCGGAATAGCTGCCAATGTAAATTACCGCCGTAAAGATTTTAATTTTTTTGTTAACTACTCTGCCTCTTATCGCAATGCGCCGGGAAAAAACGATCTGTACCAGGAACTCTACCGCAACGACAGTACTTTTATCTCCACTAAAAATATGGAGCACCAGTTAAAAGGCATGTACAATAACGCAAGAGCGGGATTAGACTATTTCTTCGACGATAAAAATATACTAACTGCCGCTTATACCTACCGGATCAGCAAGGGCAAACGCTTTTCCGACATCTTTTACCACGACTACGAATCAACAATAAAAAATCTAACCGGCATCACCCACCGTACACAAGACGAAACAGAAACGGAACCCAATTCGGAATATGCACTCAGTTTCAAAAGAACATTCGCCCGTCAGGGGCAGGAATTAACCGCCGATGTTCGCTACCTTGATAACTGGGAAAACTCTGACCAATATTTCGGACAGCAAAGTTTTAACCCGGATGGCAGCCACACGGATGTACCTTTTATACTGCAGCGTTCTGTAAATGACGAAACGGAAAAACAATACCTCACCCAAATTGATTATATCCATCCTTTTGGAGAAAAAGGTAAGCTTGAAGCAGGGCTGCGCAGCAGTTTTCGCAACATGACCAACAACTATACAGTAACGGAAGAAGATGCAAACGGGGACTGGTTTGAGTTGCCGGGGCTGACGAATAATTTTTTATACAAAGAAAACATCAATGCACTGTATGCCATACTGGGTAACAAAATTAAAAAGTTTTCCTATCAACTGGGGCTCCGTGGCGAACTGACCAATGTAACCACCACGCTCAAGCAAACCAATGAAGTAAATCCGCGCAAATACCTGAATCTTTTCCCAAGTGCGCATGTTACGTACGACCTGCCCAATGGTCATGCCATACAGGTAAGCTATAGCAGGCGCGTACGCCGCCCTCAATACAATGATCTAAGTCCGTTTATGACCTATAGCGATAACCGAAATTACTGGAGCGGCAATCCTGATCTTGATCCTGAGTTCACTCATTCCTTTGAGATAGGACATATAAAATACCTTGATAAAGCGTCCATCAGTTCATCATTATATTACAGGAATACAAAAGGCAAAATATTATATGTAAAAAGAGTGGATGAACAGGGTAACTCGGTTACGCTTCCGCAAAACCTGGCAACCGAAAATTCGTTCGGCGCCGAATTTACCGGATCATATTCTGCTTTCACCTGGTGGAAAACAGATGCCAGCGTTAATTTTTTTCGTGCCATTACCGACGGCAGCAACCTCAATGATGAATTTAAAAGTGACACATATAGCTGGTTAGTGCGTTTGCTGTCGCGGGTTACGGTTTGGCAGAATACGGATATACAAATCCGCGGCAATTACGAAGCGCCGCAACAAACGCCGCAGGGCAGGCGCAAATCAATTGCAACAATGGACCTGGCTGTTAGTAAAGATATTCTTAAAGACAAAGCCACCCTGACGCTGAATGTTTTAGATGTTTTTAATTCACGCCGTTACCGCTCCATTACCGAAGGTGCTAATTTTTATACGGAAAACATATCACAGGGAAGATTGCGCCAGGTTAATCTCACTTTCAATTACCGGCTTCGCCAGCCCAAGAAAAAAGTAAAAGAAACGCTGGAGCAGGAATCTTAAGACGAACGAATCAGAAAGTTGAATGGTGGTGATCTCCTCCAAAGTTTTTTAACTGATTATGTGGAGGCATATCAATAATTTTCTGTTTCATTACCACATTATATAAAAGTTAGAATGCCTGCTAATATCAATATACCCGAATCCATCACAGGATTAAGTGCATCCGAAGTAGAAGCCGCACGAAAACAGCACGGCGCCAACCACCAGGTAACCTCTAACGTCAATCAATGGTGGCGGGTTCTGTTGGATATGCTAAAAGAGCCCATGCTGTTGCTTTTAATAGCGGTAACCATTATTTATTTTATAATGGGTGAATATGGCGAGGCCTATTTTATGCTGGCTGCCATTATCATTGTTTCAGGCATTTCGTTTTACCAGGATAACCGCAGCCGCCGGGCGCTTGAAGCCCTGGAAAAAATTAATCAGCCACTGAGCAAAGTAATCAGAAACAGCCGGATGTTCAGCATTCCCACCCGCGATATAGTGATGGGCGATATGCTGCTGGTGGCAGAAGGCGATACTATTAATGCAGACGGCAAAATAGTACACAGCAACGATTTTTCCGTTAACGAATCAATGCTCACCGGTGAAGCCTACTCCGTATTTAAATCTGCCACAGCCAACGACAACCAGGTATACAGCGGCACATTGGTAGTTTCGGGCCTTGCCATATGCGAGGTCTTGCAAATTGGCAGGCAAACCAAAATCGGACAAATCGGCGAATCCATATCGGGCATTCGCGAAGAAACCACGCCTCTTCAACTGCAAATTGAGAAATTTGTAAAAGCCATGGCAATAGCCGGTATCATTGTTTTTTTACTGGTATGGCTGGTAAACTATTGGGAAAGCCGGAGCTTAACCGACAGCCTGCTGAAAGGTCTTACCCTTGCCATGAGCATTTTGCCCGAAGAGATACCCGTTGCTTTTACCACTTTTATGGCACTGGGTTCGCGCCGGCTGATGCAGTTGGGCATTATCGTAAAAAAAATACGGATAGTGGAAACACTGGGCAGCGCTACGGTTATATGCCTTGACAAAACCGGTACCATCACCCAAAATCAAATGACCCTCCGCGCAATATATGCCTATACCAACCGCAGCCTGTATGAAAACAATACAGCGTACGACGAAACAGCCCGATCCGTTATACAATATGCTATGTGGGCAAGTGAGCCCGTGCCTTTTGACCCGATGGAAAAAGCGCTTCACCAGTCCTACGAAAACAGCACTCACACTGATGAGCGCAGCGAATATACCATGGTTCATGAATACCCGCTGGAAGGTACGCCACCTATGATGACACACCTGTTTGAAAATAAAGCAGGCAGGCGCATTATTGCGGCCAAAGGAGCACCGGAGGCTATTATAGCCGTAAGCAGGCTTACCGAAACGGAAAGCACGGCAATGCTGGAGCAGGTAAACAATCTGGCACAAAAGGGTTACCGTATACTGGGCGTTGCATCTTCTTCTCTTGAAGGCAATACGTTTCCCGTAAAGCAGCAACAACTACCCTTTCAATTGTTGGGTTTTGTTGCTTTTTACGATCCGCCAAAGCCAAATATCAAATCTGTATTTGAACAGTTTTACCAGGCAGGCATTGCTGTTAAAATTATTACAGGCGACAATGAGATTACCACCAGGGCTATTGCTCAGCAGGCAGGCTTAAAAAATGCAGGAGCCTCCATAAATGGCGAACAACTGCTACAGCTTAGTGAAACTGAAATGCAGGAAACACTGGAGAAAGTAAACATATTTACCCGTATGTTCCCCGAAGCGAAGCTGGCCGCTATCAATGCCTTAAAAAACGATCAGGAAATTGTGGCGATGACGGGTGATGGCGTAAATGATGCGCCTGCTTTAAAAGACGCCCATATTGGTATTGCCATGGGTAATAAAGGAACGGAAATAGCAAAGCAGGCGGCTGCGCTTGTGCTGGCCGATGACGATTTGTCGAGGATGGTGGATGCGGTGGGTATAGGGCGACGAATATATACCAATATTAAAAAGGCCGTTCAGTATATTATATCCATTCATATTCCTATTATATTAACCGTATCATTACCCCTATTCTTAGGATGGGCTTATCCTGCCATTTTTACACCGGTACACGTCATCTTTTTGGAGCTGATCATGGGTCCCACCTGTTCTGTTGTATATGAAAATGAACCAATGGAAGCGAATGCAATGCATATCCCTCCCCGCACGTTTACTTCCACTTTTTTATCCCTGAATGAAATGACGCTCAGTATCATCCAGGGATTGGCCATTACAGCAGGCGTACTATTCATGTACCAGCATGGCGTACAAAACGGCTATGACGAGGCCGGCACCAGGAGCCTGGTTTTTGCTACACTGGTACTTGCCAATATTTTCCTTACGCTGGCCAACCGTTCCTTTTACTATTCTTTACTATCTGAAATGCGTAACCGCAATACCCTGATGCTGTATATCATATCAGCAACGGTAATTATGCTGATGCTGATGCTGTATGTTCAGCCAATAGCACGGTTCTTTACAATTACACCGCTTTCTCTGAAGGATTTGCTTGCCTGCTGCGCCGCAGCCGCCATCTCCGTATTGTGGTTTGAAGTATGGAAATGGATGAAAAGGAAAAAAATTATATCATCAACATAGAACCTTATGCTTTCCCTGCCTGTTTGTATACTGCGCAAACCGGTTGAAAACATAATGTTGCCGGCCGGAAAGATCAGGCATAAAATGCTGGTGGCTTCCATTAATTGTTATATTTTGGCAATTATATCCTGCTATCAGCGTATAAAACTGGCTGCTTACTTAAATTACAGGTTAGTGCAGGAACTCCTATAGCAGGCAGGCATGAGCAATAATCATTAATATGATGGAACTGGATACAGCGCATCTCGCATCTTTGTTTGAACATGCAACAGAAGGCATTATTCTTACCAATAGTAAGGGAAAAATTACATTAATTAACCCCGCCGCAGAACGCATGTTTAATTACGACGCGGAGCAGGTTATCGGGAAGCCCATTGAAATGCTGATCCCCCAACGCTTTCATTCACAACATACAGGCGAAAGGAATGATTTTTACCGTCATCCTCAAAACCGGATAATGGGATCGGGAAGAGACCTTTACGGCAGCAGAAGTGACGGATCGGAAATCCCGGTTGAAGTGAGCCTGAGCTTTTATAAAAAAGAAGATGAATTGTTTGTAACTGCGTTTTTTGTAGATATTACGCACAGAAAAAGGATAGAGCAAAACATGCTGCAGCAGCAAATGGAGCTGGAAAAAATGACCAGCAATATGCGAAAATTAAATGCACAGCTTGAAGTAAAAGTGGAGGAAAGGACATTGATATTAAAGGAGGCACTGCAAAAACTTGAACAATCGCAGAAAGAACTGAATGATGCGCTCAGCAAGGAAAAACAGCTCAGCGAAATTAAAAGCCGCTTTGTTTCCATAGCTTCTCACGAATTCCGTACACCGCTCAGCACCGTGCTGTCTTCTGCTTCTTTGCTCTCAAAATATACCACTACTGCCGAGCAGG
>CAMPJQ010000207.1 GCA_946886925.1 uncultured Terrimonas sp. | reverse complement strand
ATATTGTAATGTATAACAGCTTCAATGAACTGGAGCAGTCTAATATAGGTTTGGGCATTGACTGGCAAAATACCGGTGGCGTTACCAAGTTTGTGAACAATAAAATGATCGTATATTTTAATGGCGATCATGAAAACTTAAAAAAACAGATCAGGCAGGGAATCGCTAAAATTTTACTGGAGAATTTATTGTTTGGCGATGATCTGGGTGAATTCGCCAGTAACCAGGCGCTGCTTGACTTACCTAAATGGCTAACCGAAGGCTACATCATGTATGCTGCAGAAAACTGGAGCCCGGCTTTGGATGATAAATTAAAATCAGCCCTGCTTTCGGGTGATTACAGAACCTTTTACCAATTTGCATTTGATAAGCCCGAATTGGCGGGTCATGCCTTCTGGCGCTTTATTGCAGACAATTACAGGAAAGACAATGTTACCTATTTTCTTTACCTGGCAAGGATATACAAAAGCCTCAATTCGGCCAGCTTAAAGGTTACCAAGAAGAAGTTCAAAGAGGTATTGAATGAGTTCATGGAAAAAGAGGCCGATAAATACTATAAAGATCTGAGAGGAAGACGCAATGCCCCCAAGGGCAGCGTAGTAGCTTTGGAGGAAGTGAACAAGAACTTAGATTATTATCGCTTTCAGGCCAATCCCAATCCCCGCAACAGTACTTATGCCGTGGTGCGGTTCAAAAAAGGCATTTACCGTATTGAGCTTGAAGATTTTGGGTTTAAAAGGAAAGTTTTATTGAAATCGGGGGTACTTGATAATCAAAATGAGATCAATCCCAATTACCCGCAACTGGCATGGGATCCTAAAGGTTCAAAGCTGGTAGTGGTGTATATGGAAAAGAACAAGCTACGCATGTTTGTTTTTGATCTGGTAACACGGCTCAAAACATTTAAGCAGGAACTGCCTGAAGAATTTGATCAGGTAACCGATGTAAAATACATGCTTGATGAGAATACACTTTTGTTCAGTGCCGTAAAAAATGGCTATTCCGATATTTTTGTGTACAAAATAAAGGAACAAACACTGGAGCAAATTACCAATGATGTGTATGATGATCTTGATCCTTCTTTTGTGGCATTCCCCAACAGAACAGGTATCATATTTTCTTCCAACCGTCCATCGGGTAATGCTGTTAACAGTGATACCGCTTTGCCATCCAATAATCAATACAATATATTTTTAGTTGACAACTGGAACCGGAGTGAGTTCAGGCAGGTTTCGCAGCTTACCCATGTAAAATATGGTAATGCGCGCTACCCTATGCAGTATAATACCAACCATTTTACATTTGTAAATGATGAAATGGGAATTGCCAACCGGTATGCGGGATTTTTTACCACCCGCAAAGCAGGCGTGGATACGATTTACCGGGTTGGAGATGAATTGTTGCGCAATCCCACAACCGCCGATTTAGATTCCATACTGCAGGTTTGGAACAAAAATGAGCCCGATTCTATAGGCTATATGGCGGTTACCACCGATTCGGCCTATGCCTTCCCTATAACCAATTACCAGAGCGGACTACAGGAAACCAGGATTGCGGGCGATGGCGGACAGGTATCGGAAGTGCGGCAGGAAGGTGATCTTAAAATGTTATATAAACTTAAGGTAAATGAGGATGCCCTGAAAAGACGGAATATTAATGTGCGGCCAACAGAATACATGAAGAAGGTAATAGAGGACGATAAGATTGTGAAGGGTGCAGCTACCATTTATCAGCCGGTTGACAGCATCCCGGGCGAGGGCGATATTTTTCAAAGTGAATTTGAAGATGAGAAAAAGGACAGTGCGGTTGAAGGCCGTGTAATGGATGTAAACAATCAGCCCGTAGATGAAACGGTGCTTTCGCAGGCCAAACTATACGATTACAGGTTGAAGTTTGCAACGGAATATTCCGTTTCGGGATTTAATAATTCCGTATTAATGACGCGCTGGCAACCTTATGGCGGTGGCGGAGGTCCTATCTATCTTACTAACGGAAGCTCTAATTTAAATGGCATAGTAAGAATTGGAGTTTCTGATCTTTTTGAAGATATCAAATTCATAGGCGGGTTTCGTTTGGGGCTTAATCTTGATGATAAAGATGTGCTGTTTAGTTTTTATAACATGCGCAAACGATTAGACTGGGGACTTACCTACTATCGTTCCACGGTAACCAATTTCCCCTTTTATAAGGCAGACGATTTCCCCCTGAGCGCTTTAGAGAATAAATTGTATTCCAATATTTACCAGGTGAATGTTTCTTATCCCTGGGATAAAGTAAGAAGCCTTCGTGCAAATGTAGCTTTGCGTACCGATAGGGTGGCGATCAGAACCAATGTTAACTATCCTCCCGCATTAGCGATTAAGGATACAGTAAAAAATTCGATACTTACTCATTTTGAATATGTACACGATAACAGCATCAACCCCGCATTAAATATCTGGAACGGGTTGCGGTATAAAATCTATACCGACATTAATACTGATCTTACAAAAGAAAAACAAGGGAAATTTACTTTTAATGTAGGTACGGATATACGTTATTACTATCCTATTTACCGCAATTTTATATGGGCAGGGCGCGGTGCTGTGGATATTTCATGGGGCAGCCAGAAGATATTGTATTACCTGGGTGGTACCGATAGCTGGATTTCTCCCAAGTTCAATAATGCCAATCAGCCGGCGCCGGATCAATCGTATGCTTACCAGTCGCTGGCGGTTAACCTCCGGGGGTACAGGCAAAATGCTGCCAATGGCAATAACGCGGTGGTCATCAACAGCGAATTCAGGCTGCCTGTTTTTACCACTTTACTAAGCCGTCCCATAAACAATGCTTTCTTAAGGAACTTCCAGTTGGTTCAATTCATTGACCTGGGAACCGCCTGGAACGGCGCTTACGACAAAATTGGCCGGCCGTCGGCAACTTATGGTTTTCCCCCGGTTCAGGTAACTTTTAAGAGTGGCGGCGTAGGTCCTTTTGTAGGTGGATATGGTTTTGGCGTGAGAAGTACCCTGCTGGGCTACTTTTTAAGGGTGGATGCCGGCTGGCCTATGACCGGTTTCTTTAACGGCAAACCGACGTGGTATTTTTCTTTGGGACTGGATTTTTAAAAAGTGGTAAGTGGTAAGTAGTTGGTGGTGGTAGTCATTGTCTTTCACTTCTTTCCTTTCACCCCGTCCGAACGGTGTTCAACCGGGCGGACTCTCACCAACAATTCGTTTGCCTTCGTACAGCGCAGGGGTTCTCATGACCTTCTACAAAGGCTTTTGATGAAGACCCGGCGCGACTCATTTTGCCACAAAGGCACGAAGAAAATAAAACCTGAAGACCAGAACTTTCTGTCTTAGTAGCATATCTTCTAAACCGGCCCTTTTGAAACAGCCCCGGGTTTTTAAAGCGCTATTATTTTTGGCAAAAAAATAATGGCGCCGGCAATGACACTTCCAACAGCAGCCAATAATACTGCCCCGGCAGCTATATCTTTTATAACTTTAATTTGCGGATGATAACCGGGATGCACTACATCGCATAATTTTTCTATAGCAGTGTTTATCATTTCAAGCGTTAATACCGCTGTTATGCATAGCAAAATAACCATCCATTCCATAGCATCAATTTGAAAAACCCATCCCAGGATTATCACTATTACTGCGGCGCCAAATTGGATCTGCCCGTTTGTTTCGTACCGGAAAAAAGTATTGATACCCTTTAAGGCAAATTGCAGAGACTGAATGAATTTCATGATCTGTATTTACTTTTTTTAACCACAAGTACACTAAATGTACACGGATTTTCAGGCAAATCAATGTGAATGATTTCACAGATCAACCTTTTTTGTTGGTCTCGATGTTCACAAAAAAATCACTGAGCAATTCGGCTTCGGGAATAGAAGTTGGCAATACATTTAACGAAGAGTTGGAGTATGCACAAATCTATTCGTTAATAAAACTTGCCCGGTAACGATAGGGTAATGTATCATCTATCACTTTCATGAGATAGCTCCCGTTCTTCATGTATGGGGTGGGAACTATATCCACGATATATGGGGTTTGATTATTGATAGTAATTAAATTTGCAAAAGGAAAGGGCAAAATATTATTGAAAATTCGGTACTTACTTGTATCGCCACTGGCGATACCACCAAACTCACTTGCCTGCAATGTAAAGCTGTGAAAATTTTCTGTTGTTGCATTTTCTACTCTTATAAAAACTTTGTCGGTATTTGATGAGTTCTTTGTGCAGGCAATAAGCGATAGTAAAAAAACGATAAAAGTAAATGATAGATTCTTTTTCATTTTTTTTACTTCATGACAGTGAGTTAAAATGAAACGTTGCAATTGCCAAAGGTGTTTTTCACAGGCTAACAGGGTTTTACTGCCCGCTAACTTACAGGTGCCGGTTGATTAACCTGCCCGTACCAGTTTATTTTTCGCGAATAGTACATTACTACAGCCAATACTATAAATAAACCAATGCTTCCAAAAAGCAAAGCCCCATCCTGGAGTTGCAGCAATACAAAAATGAATGTGTACAGCGTAGCAAGCATAACGCCAAACAGCATCGCAATTTTCCATTTGTGGAATATACTTTTTGTATAAAGGGTAATGAGTGCCACCGTTGCTGCAGCCGCTATGCTGTATGCTATATTAAACCGGATGTATTCGGATATGGATAGTAATAAGGTATAGAAAATACTTAATGCCAGTCCTACCAGCACATACTGAATGGGATGGACAGTTCTTTTTTGCAATATTTCAAGAAAAAAATACAGTCCAAAGGTGAGTGCGATAAAAAGTATGGCATATTTAACGGAGCGCATTGTCTTTGAATAAGAATCAACCGGTTGCAAAAGTGTAATGCCAAACCGCGAATCTGCTATATCATAATTGCTGTCCTTCCAGCTTTGGGGATAGTTACGGTTTAAATGCTGCACCTTCCATTCGGCGTTAAACCCCTTTTCGGTTATTTGCGGTGTATTTACAGGCAAAAAATTTCCATCAAAAGAAGGATTGCTCCATGTGGAAGCGATATTCACATTTGTAGTTTTGCCCACAGGGGTGAAAGACAAATTTTCAGAGCCACGCAAATGCAATTGCAGTTTAAAAGTATTTGATTTTGTGAGGTCATCATAATTCAGTGCAACAGGAGTGTTTAACCCGTTTTTTATGATGCGGTCATCCGGCATGCCTGCATTAAAAATATGGCTGCTGTCATTCCATACAAGACTTAACTGGTCTTCAATGCCTCTGAAATCGCTCAACCCGATGCAAACAAATGCTTCCTGCATTTGTAAATCCTCCTTTGCAATATGCAATTCTTCGGTATGTAGCGGACCAAAATGGCCCTCTATCTGCATGTCTGCCCGGTATACAACTATATTGTATATGCTTCTGTGCCTTATCTCTGGTTGCAATAGGCCGTTTATCTTTAGCTGGTCGGGTAAAAAGTAAGCATATTTTTTATACACTGTTGTTTTTCCATCTTCCGATTGAACGCTTTCCCTGTAAGGTATTACCAGTATCGGGCCGGTAACTGTTTGTTGCGTTGCCCATTTAGAACTTACTTCTTTGGCAACGGTTTCCTGGCGATCGGCTCTCTCGCTCACGAGGTTCATGATAAATACAGCAGGTATAAGCATAATGAGTATCAAACAGGCTACGATAATACCTTTAATGGTGAGCCTGTTGGCAGATAGAAAATGGGATGTGCTTGTA
>CAMPJQ010000206.1 GCA_946886925.1 uncultured Terrimonas sp. | reverse complement strand
ATCCTGCTGGGCATCATGCAAAAAATAGAAACGGGTGAATTGAACTATCACCAGCGCCTCATGTACAGGGATTCACTTTTTTATGATGAAGGAGACGATATCCTTTCGCGTTTTAAAGACAGCGCTACCATTGAACTGAGCAAGGTAATGATGCTGATGATCACCATCAGCGACAACTGCGCCAGCCTGTGGCTGCAGGCGCTTGCCGGTTCCGGAACAAGGATCAACGGGATCGTAGACAGCCTGGGTTATACTTCCACAAGGGTAAACAGCCGAACACCGGGCAGGGAAGAAAACAGGCGAATCTACGGCTGGGGACAATCCTCACCGCGTGAGATAGCCGGTATTATGGAAAAGATCGTTCGCGGTGAAATATACAGCAAAGCAGCAAGCGATAAAATGCTCCGGCTATTGGGTCGACAATACTGGGACGAGCAGGCGCTGTCTCAGATACCCGCTGGTGTGTTCGTAGCCGATAAAACCGGCGCTGTAGACGGCAGCCGCAATGAAGTGATGTATGTAAACGGAAAAAAGAATCCTTATATCTTCAGCATATTCACCAAAAACAATAAAGACCAAAGCTGGAATGAAAACAACGAAGCATGGATAATGACCAAAAAGATATCGGCGCTACTGTGGGAATATTATAATGGTAAATAGACGCGAGAGCGGATTACAGATATATTTTTTCCTTTGTTACTTTTTGCGGAAAAAGTAACCAAAAGCCGCCGGAAAACGAATACCTCCCGTTTTCCGGTGAGTTCCCTGATGTTGCTTTTGCACTACTGTAACTTCAACAAGAGGAAGTCTAGTGCAGGCACCTGATTCACCATGCTGCCTTAACCCGGCTTTATAGATATCATAGAAGAAGCCAATAGTTAAATAACGAAACATGCCCGAATTGTTAAAACATTATAATGTATCATTTCGACTTAAAAGACCAATTATAAAATTCATTCAAGCACTTATACAGACTTGGATATCATAAAATGCAAAAGCCACCCGGGAGGATGGCTTTTGCAGAACGCAGTTATCATCTTTATCCTATTCTGCCATCAATAATGGCTTTGTCAATGGCTTCTTCCCGGGCGGATTGTTCCTGGAGTCGCTTCAGTTTTTTTCCATACGAAAGCTTGGTTATAAGCGCAAACAATACAGGCACCACAAATATGGCCAGTGTAGTGGCAGCCAGCATTCCGCCAAAAACAGTCCAGCCAATGGTTTTACGGCTTTCCGCCGCCGCCCCGCTGGCAAAAGCCAGGGGCAGAACGCCCAGTATAAATGCCAGCGACGTCATAACGATGGGGCGTAACCGCAACCGAACCGCCTGTAAAGTGGCATGTACTATATCAATACCTTTATCTACCCTTTCTTTGGCAAATTCAACAATAAGGATAGCATTTTTGGCCGCAAGCCCAATTAATGTGATCAGCCCGATTTGAGCATAAATATTATTGGACAGGCTGGGAATAAAAGTAAGTGTAAGTATGGAACCCAATGCACCAATAGGCACTGCAAACAATACCGAAAACGGTACCGACCAGCTTTCATATAGTGCAGCTAAAAACAAAAACACAAATATGATAGAGATGGCAAAAATGACCGACTGCTGATTTCCGGCAGCTATTTCTTCGCGGCTCATGCCTGAAAACTGGTAGCCATATCCCGCGGGTAGTGTTTTTGCTACTTCTGTTAAGGCTGCAATGGCCTGTCCGCTGCTGTATCCATCTTTTGGTGAACCGTTGATTTCAACAGAACGATAGATATTGTAATGCGAAATAACCGCTGGGGCTTCAATTACTTTAGTACTTATAAGTGAACCGAGTGGCACCATGCCGCCCTGGCTGTTGCGCACATAATATTTTTCAATATTGTGCAATGAACTCCTGAATGAACTATCCGCCTGCAGCATTACGCGGAAATTTCTTCCATATAAATTAAAATCGTTCACATAACTGCTTCCCAGGTACGTTGAAAGTGTTGTATAAATATCAGAGACCGATATTCCCAGTTTCTTCGCCTTTTCCCTGTCTACATCAACCTGGTAACTGGGTGTACGGGCGTTGAAGAATGTGTAAGCCGCACCAATTTCGGGACGCTGATATAACTTACCCAAAAAGTCCTGGGCTACTTTTTCAAACTGCTGAATATCATCTGTACTGCTGGTTTGCTGTAACTGAAATGTAAACCCCGATGTTGCACCCAAACCTGGTATTGCAGGCGGAGCAATGGGTATAACCCTGGCTTCCTTGATATGCGCCGTTGCGGCCCGTATTTTTGCAATCACACTTTGCACATGGTGCTCTTTGCCCTTTCTGTCGTCCCAGGGATTCAGCGATACAAATATGGTACCCGCATTGGATTTGGCGGAAAAGCTTACGATATTTAAACCCGCCAAACCACCCGCTACTTTTACTTCAGGCAGCGACCTTATAATAGTGCTGAGTTCTTTTAACATGGCAATATTGCGGGTGGTGGATGTGGCTTCCGGCATTTCATACGTAACAAACAGGCGGCCTTCATCTTCCGTAGGAATAAACCCTGACGGTTTATTTTTAAATAAAAAGAACAGGCCCACGAACAATACCACCAGCATGATCAAAACATAAGGTGTACGCCGTATCCAGCTTCCTACTCCTTTGGTATAGCCATTGGTTAAGCGGTTAAAGCCCCTGTTAAATCCTGCGAAAAACCGTTCGAGCCAGTTCTTTTTATCTTCTTCGCCCTTTGATGGTTTGAGCATGATAGCGCAAAGCGCGGGAGTAAGCGACAATGCAACAAAAGCAGAAATGAGAACAGATACCGCAATGGTAATGGCAAACTGCTGGTACAAGCGGCCTACTATTCCCGGCATAAAACCCACAGGAACAAATACGGCAGCCAGGATGAGCGCTATGGCTATTACAGGCGCCGAAATATCTTTCATCGCTTTACGGGTAGCCTCCTTTGGCGACATCTTTTCATGGTCAATATTGTGCTGCACAGCCTCCACCACTACAATAGCATCGTCTACCACAATACCTATAGCCAGCACAAAAGCGAATAAAGTAAGTGTATTAATAGTGAAGCCCAAAGGCGCGAATAAAATAAAAGTACCAATTAGGGAAACCGGTATGGCCAATACAGGTATTAGTGTTGCACGCCAGTTCTGAAGAAATAAGAATACCACCAGCACCACCAGTATCAGTGCTTCCACTAAGGTATGCAGTACTTCGTTTATAGATACCTGCACCACTGAAGCTGTTTCAAGGGGCACCAGGTAATCAATATCCTTTGGAAAGGTTTTTCTCATTTCTGTCAGCGCCTTTGTGATGCCCTTGTATGTATCGAGCGCATTAGCACCCGGAGCCTGGTATACCAATACAAATGCCGCCGGCTTGCCATTTACAAAAGCATTGGTAGTATAATCAAATTTCCCTAATTCTACTCTTGCCACATCTTTGAGATAAACAATACTTCCTTCAGAAGGACGACTGCGCACAATTATATTCTCAAACTGCTCCTGTGTGTTGATGCGGCTATTGGTTAATACACTGTACTCAAAGGTTTGCATTCCGCGTTGAGGATTACCCCCAATTGTTCCGGCGGCCACCTGCACATTTTGCTCCTGCAAAGATGCATTCACTTCGGCGGGTGTCATACCAAGTGCGGCCAGCTTTTCGGGGTTCAGCCATATGCGCATGCTAAAATTATCGGCCGGCGCAAAAATATCACCAACGCCTTTTACCCTCGACAATGCATCTTTAACATAGATGTTAACATAATTACCAATGAATGTAGCATCATGCGTTCCATTGGGAGAATAAAAGCCCAGCACCATCATAATACTGGGGTTACGTTTACGAACGGTAATGCCTAAGCGCTTTACAGCATCCGGTAAAGAAGGTTCTGCCACACTCACCCTGTTCTGCACATCAAGTGTAGCAATATCAATATTAGTGCCTACTTCAAAGTTTACGGTAATGCTGCTTTGCCCGCTGCTGGTGCTGTTGCTGGTCATATAGGTCATGCCCGGCGTTCCGTTTACCTGCGTTTCAATAGCGGTTGTTGTGGTTTGCTCAACGGTTTTGGCATCAGCCCCGGTAAAATTGCCGGATATAGATACTGTTGGCGGGGAAATATCCGGGTACTGTGCAATGGGAAGATTGATCATGGAAATAAGGCCAACCAGTACAATTACAATGGATATTACGATCGCCGTTACCGGCCGTTTTATAAAAGTTTCTGCTATCATGTTGTGCTAATAAAAAATATGGAAATCCTATGCGGTTTTAAACCGATTACCGCTTCGCTGATATTTATTCAATCCAACCCATTGCTGCTTCTATTGTGTACCATGCGCCATAACCCTGTTCATCGTTCGTTGCGTCGCACACTTGTACATTCTGTAAACCTCCCGGCAAATCCCTTCAACATCCTTCACTATTTTCCCGGCTGTACCGGGGCAGCTCCGCCGGCCGGAGCCACAGTAACCACCGCTCCCTCCCTCAGGTTCTGTACACCCTGCACCACAATTTTTTCGCCTTCCTTTAATCCGTCCTTTACAATTACATCCGCGCCTATCTGCCTGCTCAGGTCAAGTTTGCGTTGCGATACTTTATTGCTGTCGCCCAGCACATATACAAAGTACTCGCCCAACTGCTCCGTTACTGCCTTATAAGGTATCAGTACCGATTGCTCGGCCGGGCTGTTCAATACTTTTACTGTAGTGCTCATGCCGGCTTTTAATAATTTTTTATCATTGGGAAAAACCAGCCGCACTTTAATGGTTCCCGTTTGCGCATCCACTGCCCTGTCAATAAAACTGATGCTTCCTTTATAGGGATATATATCTTTTCCAAAAGCAATAGTGAAAGTAGAGTCCTTGGGATTTTTTTTGCCTTGCTGCAACTGGGCAAAGCGGTATATCTCTTTTTGATCCACGGTAAAATCTACAGCAATAGGATTGTCTGTAGACACCACATTCAGAATGCTTTGTCCTGCCACTACCGATGTGCCCTTTTTAACCTGAGAAATACCGATGGTGCCGTCGAAAGGTGCAGATATGCTGGCAAAATGTACATTCGACTGCACGGCATTTACATTAGCACGGGCAGCTTCTACCTGCTTCTTTGCAGCTTCCAGCGCAGCATCGGCATAGTCTACCTGCTGTTTGGCTATAGCGTCCTGCTTATCCAGTTCATGGTAGCGGTCCGCATCTTTCTGCGCCTTCAGTAAATTCGTTTCCTGCACCTGTAAATTGGCCTGCGCCTGCTGCACATTGGCACCGTATACCTGCTGGTCTATTGAATATAATTTTTGCCCTTTCCTAACCCTGTCTCCGTCTTTAAAATAAATGCCGGTAATATAGCCGCTCACCTGGGGACGCAGTTCTATTTGGTTAAGTGCCGTTACAATACCCGGGTATTCATCGTAGAAAACAGCGTTGCTGGTTTTTACCTCAGTAACGGTTACGGGCACGGCAGGCGGAGGACCCTGCTGCTGTTGCTGCCTGGCGCCGCACGACATGATTAATAAGGAAACACCCGCTGCCGTATATGCTAGTATTGATTTATATATCATTGAACTATCAAATTATATTTTTAAAAATCATAAGAAACAAATGATAAGAAACAAGAACCAAATAACAAGAACCAAAAAAATGCAAAGCCCGAATTTTAAAATTCGAAATCCGATTTAAAACTACAAAAATCAAACCTGCCTACCGGCAGGCATCCTATCCCTCTATACC
>CAMPJQ010000205.1 GCA_946886925.1 uncultured Terrimonas sp. | reverse complement strand
GGCGATACCGATATGCAGGACTTATTAACAGTATTTAATAAAGGCGGAAACGGTAGTGGCGGTTTAATGGATAAAGTAAAAGGAATGTTCGGATCGTAAAACTATACAATGTTTTTTTGTTCACCTATGGCTGTTTCGTATAGTCATAGGTGTTGTTATTTTATTAATACAGCAAAATATGTTTTGTTTTATATTGTGCCGGTTATGAAAAGAAGAAAATTTGTACAAAATATATCAGCCTCAATGCTATTGCTGATGTCGAACGGAATTGTTGGTCCGGCAAAAGCTGCAGATATTCGTAAGAAAAGTCTATTGCGCTTTGCGGTGACCTCCGATGGACATTATGGTGAAAAGAATACTCCTTTTGAAACCTATTCTTCTGCCATCACAAATGCCCTCAATAGTTTTAATTCAGCGAGTCCAATTGATTTTTGCGTGTTTAACGGAGATATCATCCATAATGATCCTGCCTTTCTGCAGCCTGCTGCGGAAGCGATTAAACAATGCCGGATGCCTGTATATGTTACTAAAGGAAATCATGACATGGTAAGCAGGGAGGCATGGAGTCAAACCTGGCAAATGGATATTAATCATGATGTGGTTTTGGGGGATAACGTGTTATTGCTGGGTACCACGGCCGATGAAAAGGGGAAATATTTATGTCCCGATCAGGATTGGTTTGCAGCAAAATTGGAACAATACAAAGCGGCCAGGAATATTTTTATCTTTCTCCATATCACCCCTGTGAAATGGACCAAGCATGCAGTTAATTGTCCATCTTTTCAAGAGTTGCTTTTGAGTACTAAAAATGTAAGAGCTGTATTTAACGGTCACGATCACGACCAGGATGGAATAAAATTTTTGGGCAATATACCTTTTCTATTTGACGGGCATTTTGGTGGAAGCTGGGGTACCGCATATCATGGATTCAGGATAGTAGAATTGCAGGAAGACAACAGTTTGCTTACTTATATGATGGATCCCCTGAAAAAGCTTGCAGAACTCAACATTTACCGGCAGGATGCTGTATTGGAGTAAATACTGTAAGGCTTAAACGCTCTTTTATGAAAATAGCAGGTTTCATACTCCCTTATTTGTTTAAGAGGTTTTTTATCTTTTCAAGATATTCAACGTCTACCTTGTCTTTGGTACGATTAACTGCTTTTTTATTCAGTATTAGATGATTAATGTGAAGAAAGCGTATCTGCACATCTTCAATATTTGCTGTTTCAGCTTTTTGATAACAATCATTAAATGACATTTCTTCAAGTCCCTTCATCGTGGTCATAATGTCAAGCACAATTCCGGCGGCATGAACTCGTCCATCCCGGCACAAAAGGCATGGTTTCAATGGCAGGAAAATCTCCATACTTCAATGCCGCAAACGCCTTCCGTAAATTTCGCCTGTTTTCTAAACTGTCTTCGATCCACAGATACAATCATCGGTTGTGCGATTGTAGCCATGAAAACGGGTAGCCAAACCTCCAACCATAATAAATTTAACATGGTGCTCATTGAGTTTTCTCCAAAAATCCAGCAAAGCTTCATCCATTACGTCCATATGGTAGTCGGCTCTTGGTAAGAATATTATTTACGCCTGAGTTCGTTGAACATGCTGTTTCTGCGCAGCATTTGCGTGAAGAGTTGTAACTTTTCAATAGCCGGCCTGGTGGCATCTGTTATGAGCCGGTCGTCTTCCGATTCAAAAACAAAACCCTTTTCCTGCGGAGGTTTTACATTATAGCTTTCGGCAGGTTCTTCCAGGATATTAGGTTCCGGATCGGTATATTTATATTTCTTAGCGGCTGCCATTTGTAATAAACAGATTAACTCAATGTAAATTACATCATTTTAATTTAATACACCGCTGTACGCCTTCGTCGTTGGTGCAAACGCATTAAATTTGAGAAGGTCCGCAGGCTCAGCATTTTGCTTTCGGCAAGGCTCATAATGGCAATGAGCCTATGGCTCTCCATAACCCTTTGCTGTTTTTAAAGGGGTTGAAACCTGTTTTAGAATATCGTTCGAAACCTCGCTTTTTTTCAATTTTATACTTCTAATATCCTTCTGCTGAGTCATCTCCTCTTTTGTCAGCAACCGCTTCCAGGGTATAGCCTACACCCGATTTATTTTTTTCTATTTTAATCAGTTCTGTTCTTCCGATACTTCCCCGTGTACTAATGGTATAGCCCATTTGTTTTAAAGAATCTGTTACCCCTGCAGGAAAATCCTTTTCAACAGATATTTCATCAGGCATCCACTGATGATGGAATTTCGGCTTATTTACGGCATCGGAAGCGCTTAACCCGAAATCAATAATATTTACAATGGTTTGAAATACAGAGGTGGGGATAGTAGTGCCGCCTGGTGTACCTACTACTAAATAGGGATCATTGCCTTTTAATACGATCGTTGGCGTCATAGAGCTCAGCATTCTTTTATTGGGTTCAATGGCATTGGCTTCGGTTCCTAAAGCCCCGTACATATTCGGCACGCCGGGCTTCACACTAAAATCGTCCATTTCATTATTTAGTAAAAAACCGGCGCCACTCACCACAGTTTTGCTTCCGTAACCACCGTTAAGCGTGGTAGTAACAGCCACCACATTACCCCATTTATCTGCAACGGAAAGATGAGTGGTTTCTTCACTTTCGGGATTTATATTGCCTGGCTTTACCAATTGACTGTTGCCTGCCTTACCGGCTACATAATCCAACATTCTTTTTGTTAAATAAGCATCGCTGGTTAATGTATGTACAGGTACTTTCACAAAATCTTCATCACCCATAAATTCGGCCCTGTCGGCATACGCTCTTCTTTCTGCTTCTGTCATCAATTGCACGGCAGGTGCAGACAAAAATCCCATTTTCCCTATATCCCTGTTCTCTATTATTTTTAAACATTGCTGTAAAATAATGCCGCCGCTGCTTGGCAAAGGCATTGATATGATCGTATGTCCTTTATACGTAAACTCAACGGGCTTCCGTTCTTTTGCTTCGTAATTTTTAAGATCATCAAGCGAAATAATACCATTGGCCTTTTTCATTTCTGAAACAATAAGCCTTGCCGTCTCGCCCTCGTAAAAGCCTTTTTGACCTTTATCGCGCATGCGTTTTAATGTTTCAGAAAGATCGGTTTGTAGCAGGGTATCACCAGCCTTCCATCCTTCATGTTTTATAAAGATGATTTTAGAAGTATTGTATTGTTTGAATGCTTCCTGTGTGTGATTTAGCCCCGAAGCCTCAGCCGCTGTTATAGCAAACCCTTTTTCGGCCAGATCAATAGCAGGTTGTATCAGTTTCTGAAAAGGCAGAGACGCATATTTCATGGAAGCAAATAAACCGGCCACCGTGCCCGGTACGCCAGCAGATAAATGACCATGCTGGCTAAGCCGCATAACCGGATTGCCTGCACTGTCGAGATACATATCACGGCTTGCCGCAGAAGGCGCCTTTTCGCGGTAATCCAACGCAATTGTTTTTCCATCTTTAAGCCGCGCCACCATAAACCCTCCGCCACCTAAATTTCCTGCACCCGGGTAAACAACTGCCAGTGCAAGCTGCGTGGCGATAGCGGCATCCACCGCATTACCGCCCTGTTTTAACATCATAACACCCGCTTTGCTGGCCAAAGGATGCGCCGAAACTACCGCCCCATTTGTGCAACTGATTGTTTTTTGAAGGGAGTAGTCAAAAGCATTGAACGAAGCGTTGACCGCCTGGTTGCGGCAGCCCGTTTGACAGCACGTTATGCCTGCTAAAGCCAGGAGAAAAATGAGGGAATACTTCATCTGAAATTTGTTAGGGCCGGAAGTTACTAAAAGAATTTTGATGGACTGTTCCGGTAATCCTATGGTAAATGCCCGATGGTTTCTTAAATTGCTTCATTAATTTATGGTCCATGATTAAACGTTCAGCTTTCTTACTTCTTTTTTTTGCAGGCCACATATGCGCTTTTGCACAGGTTCAACTGCCTGGTGAATTTTTAGGATATAAGATCGGAACGCAATACACACCTCATTTTAAGATCATCAATTATTTTAATCATGTAGCCGCCGCTTTTCCATCTGTTGTTAAACTGCAACCGTACGGGCAAACCAATGAGGGACGACCCCTGATAGCAGCTTTTATTTCATCGGAAGACAATATAACCAATCTTGAAAATATCCGTAACAATAATCTCCGCCTTGCCAATGCAGCTAAGGATAAAATAGCGGCGGTAGAAAATACACCGGTTATTGTATGGCTTAGCTACAATGTACATGGCAATGAAGCCTCTTCTTCCGAAGCAGCCATGCTTACTTTGTATGAACTGGTTAATCCCTCTAATACCCGAACCAAAGAATGGCTGAAAAATACCATAGTTGTAATAGACCCCTGCATTAATCCTGACGGCCGCGACCGGTATGTAAACTGGTTTAACAGTGTGGTTGGCAAAAATTATAACCCTGATTTATACGCCAGGGAACACCAGGAGCCATGGCCGGGAGGACGTACCAATCATTATAATTTTGACCTTAACCGCGATTGGGCCTGGCAAACGCAGTTTGAATCACAACAAAGAATGAAGCTATACCAGCAATGGTTGCCCCAGATACATGTTGATTACCACGAACAAGGCATTAATGCTCCCTATTATTTTGCCCCGGCGGCACAACCGTATCATGAACTTATTACGCCATGGCAACGGGATTTCCAGGTGAGCATTGGCAAAAACAATGCAAAATATTTTGATGCCCGTGGTTGGCTTTTCTTTACAAAAGAAATTTTTGATTTGTATTATCCTTCTTACGGCGACACCTACCCAATTTATAACGGCGCCATAGGAATGACCTATGAGCAGGGTGGGGGACCCGCTTCAGGACTGGGCGTTTATAAAAACGAAGGCGATACGCTTACTCTTGCAGACAGGATTACACATCATTATACTACCGCCCTCAGCACTATTGAAATAGCTTCACAAAATGCAGGCAGACTGATCAAAGAATTCAGGAAGTTTTTTAGTGATGCCGTTACAACTGGTACCGGCATGTATAAAACCTACATAATTAAAAATGAAGAAGGCGCTTCTCAACGCATAACGGCCTTAGCGGAACTGCTTGATAAAAATAATATTCAATACGCTTCGGCCAAAGGAAATGCTAAAGGCTATAATTATTTCACCGGCAAGGAAGAAGCATTTACAATAGCGGAAGCTGATATGGTGATCAGCAGCATGCAACCCCGGTCAACACTCATAAGTGTACTGTTTGAACCCAAATCGAAGCTGGTTGATTCTGCTACTTATGATATTACGGCATGGGCATTACCTTACGTATTTGGTTTAAAGGCATTTGCCGTAAAAGAAAGGGTGAGCCTTACCGGTGCATATACAAAACCACAGCCATTTGTGAACAAACCCGTTGAAACTTACGGTTATGTAATTCCCTGGGAAGGTTTGCAAAGTGCAAAAGCAGTGGCTCAACTTATGCAAAAAGGAATAAAGCTCCGTTATTCCGTTAAAGACTTTGAATTGGATGGGAATCATTTTAAAGCAGGATCCATAATTGTATTAAAAACATCAAATGGAGCTTCGGGCAATAATTTGTGGAATGTGGTTATGAATGTATGCAACACACAAAACATAAAAGCAATACCCGTAAGCAGTGGTTTTGTAGACAAAGGAAATGATTTTGGGAGAGAAAATGTAAAATATATGAAAGCGCCAAAGGTTGTGCTTGCTACCGGCGAAGGG
>CAMPJQ010000204.1 GCA_946886925.1 uncultured Terrimonas sp. | reverse complement strand
TCATACAGTAGTTATGCCCATTGTCATAGCTGGCAATATTATTGAGGAATTTAGTTTTTAAACTTTAAAACAATGTTTATGAAAAGTTTATTATTGATCTTTCTCACCTGTCTCTTATTTTGGGCCTGCAATAGTCCCTCTACCGATACAGGAACTGCGGATAGTATGGAAAATAACAATAGTACCGATTCCATTGCACCTGCCGATACGGTTTATCCCAAAACAGACACCGGCGCTATTAATCAGTAACAATACAAAACATATACACCTCATAGAAAGCAGTAGAAGAGGAAACCTATGTGCTCCTATGTGCCTATGCTCCTATGTAATAAGAAAGGAAAACGAACACATGACAGATGGAAATATAGAGACACCGTAAAAGGAAAAACCTATGTGCCTATGATCCTGTGTGATAAGAAAAGAAACCGAACACAGTGGAAAAGAAAAAACCTATGTGTTAGAAAATAAAATGCATAGACCTTGCAGAACAGCAATTCTAATAATATAAAAGAACATGCGTTAACAAAAATACCACAAAAAGGTTATTGCATTCATTATAGAAACTGTTTACCTTAGCCCGGAAACACATTCCGCATACCGAAAACAAACTTCCGCACTCCTTCTTGTTTTAATCTGGTAACAATATCCATATCACATCATGGGAAAAGTGAATTCCAGGAATTTGCTGGTGGACACCTGCAATTTTTTCGTGCTATGATAATGGTCGCATTCTTCACCACTGAAACGCATCGGGTATGATACACGAAGCACTTGGTCTATTGCGCCGGGAATTGGTAACTTATCTGTCCTCACATGGTTATGCCACTGCCGAAGATATAGTGGTAATAGAAAATATCGGACTTTTTGAATCCGCCACCAGTGGCGTGAACTTAGATGATAAGATTGTTTTTACACTGGTGAACATTGAAGAAGAAAGTACACTAAAGAACGCTCCATTCGTTAAAAAGGAATTTACCAATCCTGCCCTGTATGAAAATCCACCGGTTTTTCTGAATCTTTATTTGCTTATTACAGCATGCAACAAATCGGCCGACAACAATAGTTACACAGACGCGCTGGAAAGGCTGTCATTGGTCATCTCTTTTTTCCAGAGTAAAAACGCTTTTTCTGCAGGCGGTTCTGTTTCGGGAGGCATATCGTCCTTTACCAGTGAGGACCTCCTGCAACTCACTATCCGCCACGAAATGTATACACTAAGTTTTGAACAGGTTAATCATTTATGGGGCACGCTGGGCGGTAAGCAGATGCCTTTTGTGTTGTATAAGCTCCGGCTTATAGCCATTACCGAACGCAAAGTGCTGAGAGAAGTGCCATTGATCGAAGAAATCGAAACCAATCTTACAAAAATGCCAATCGGCTATTGATGGCAGTTATATATAAAATATTATTTGAAGTGAAGCTGCTCCACGAGTTTTACCTTACCCAACCCGATGGACAAACGGTATTTGACCTGGCGGCACAAACCGACCGGATCAACTTTTTATTTAACCGTTTTAAACGGGGCGACAGGGATATTAACAGCGAACTGCGCTTTGAGCTGCCTGACAGCGTACGTAAAACATTTGCGGATTATCACTTAAAACTGCTTCCTTCTTATGCCGGTTGTAAGGTAGCGGTTGAAGTACAAAAACAAACACTCCCTGATGGAACGGTGGTTTATCCACCCAAAATTCCATTACCCGGTGCATTGAATATTTCTTTTTTAATTATCAGAAAAGATGCTGCCTGGGATGCATATACCAACGCTAAAATGCAAAGACTAACGAATGCGGTTTATTATTTTTCTAATGAAAATGTTACCGGCTCCAAGCCTTATCCTGTATTGTCCAATAACATTTCTCCCTTTGATGCAACGCTTGTATATGAGCAGGGCGAACAGGCTTTATTTGGTCCAGGCGATATCCGTTCGTTCTACTCCGATAAAGATGGAAACGGACAATGGTTACAAGTAAGCGGTGCTCATTTTGTAAGTGAAAATGACAGAATACTGCTACCGCTCCGGTTTTCTTATGCTTTTAACATTGCCGATAATATAACCAGTGCTGAGGTAGTATTAAAAGATAAAGATGGTAATGCTGTTGTGCTTTCAAGAGATGAATATGGTACAGAAAAAAAAATAGTTTCATTTGAAAGTGCTGCGCCTCTCGGAAAAATTATACTTGATTTTAGCAGGGGAGATGTTGCCACAATTCCTGCTTTTCCGGCGGATGAAAATATTTTTTATACCCTTGAGGTAACAGACAGCAATGGAGATACAAAAATCAACCGTTTCCTGTTTTTTAATGATGCCCATAGTTTGCGGGAAAGCTGCGGACTGGTTAATATAAAGACGAAAGTAACAGATCCGGCCTTTAATTTATTAGATAACAACGGTTATTTACTTACCCGAAAAATGGCAGACAGCAGCCTTGTGCCCGCTCCTGTTTTTGAAATAAGAATGAAGAGCCGGCTTTCTTTCTGGCGATATATCCATGACAAAAAGAAAAAGCTGAAAAACGAGCATCCCGATTTCCTGTTTCCGCAAAACGATAATTTAGTTTCTCTTCTGCCCCGCTCATTAAGTTTTACCCCTTTTTTATTGAAAAAACCTGATACTACTCCGTATTACCTGCCCAACCCGCTCCCTTTTGAATTGGTAAAAACAGAAAATGGTAAACAATACATAGATATTTTGGTTGCAGAGTCCGTCCTGTTTCCGCTGTTGCCATAATAATGTGCAAGCCTGATTTTCGAAAACGATTTATAAACATAAAAACCTTTTCATATGCCAGAATACAAAACCCCCGGAGTTTATATTGAAGAAATTCCAAAACTCCCTCCTTCCATTGCATCGGTTGAAACGGCAATTCCCGCTTTTATAGGGTACACACAAAAGGCACAGTTAAAAGAACCTGCCGATCTGACCAATATCCCCAAACGAATTACCTCTATGCTGGAATATGAGCAGTTTTTTGGAGGCCCTTTGCCCGAAACAACGATCACTATAACGATAGACACTACCCAGGGAGGTCGGATTGATGTGCAGGGTAAGGTAACTGCCCCATCGCCGTACCTGATGTATTATTCCCTTCAATTGTTTTTTATTAACGGAGGTGGTCCTTGTTATATCGTTTCAGTAGGCGACTATAGCGGAGGCGGTGTAGTTGACCAGGCAACGCTGCAGGGCGGATTGGATGAAATTGAAAAGGTAAACGAGGCTACATTATTGTTGTTCCCCGATGGCTTAAATATGACCAGCGCCGGCAATTACTATGCTTTATATAAGGAAGCCATGGATCAATGTGCGGAATTGAAAGACCGCTTTGCCGTTTTGGATGTATGGATGGACCCCGATACTACTGTTGACAATATACAGGTGCTCCGCGATTTTGATTTTGGCACCATTGATACATTAAAATACGCAGCCGTTTATTATCCCCGCATTTATACAAGACTTGATTACCAGTACGACGACGAAAATGCCGTAACCATTGTTGGTGTAGGCGATGCTTCTTTGAGTGGAACGCTTACCGAATTAAAAGCAAAAAACAATGCTTATTATTTTATGGCCAAAGGCGCTGTGAGTGATATTGAAATGCTGATGCCCGCTTCTGCCGCCGTAGTTGGAAAATATGCCGAAGTGGATAATACAAGAGGCGTTTGGAAAGCTCCGGCCAATGTAGGTATTGATTTTGCTATCCGCCCCGAAATATTGGTAACGCACAAACAACAGGAAGGGTTAAACGTAGATACGCTGGCGGGGAAATCCATAAATGTTATCCGGAGTTTTGCCGGAAGAGGCCCCGCCATTATTTGGGGAGCAAGAACCTTAGCGGGTAACGACAATGAGTGGCGCTATATTTCCGTAAGGAGGTTTTTTAATATGGTTGAGGAATCTACCAAAAATGCTTCTGAGCGATTTGTATTTGAACCCAATGATCGCAATACCTGGATCCGCGTAAAATCCATGATCGAAAATTATCTCACTCAGCAATGGAAGGCCGGGGCGCTGATGGGCACCACCACCCGTGAGGCCTATTTTGTGAAAGTAGGGCTGGGTGAAACCATGACGGAATTAGATATATGGGAAGGGCGCATGATCGTAGAAATAGGTATGGCAGTAGTTCGTCCGGCCGAATTCATTATCCTGCGTTTCATGCATAAAATGCTCCAGGAATAATGTTTCACACACAACATGATTCTTTACTCTTAAAATCATTCAACATGTCAATCATATCATCTTCCAAAAAAGGTTACAGGCAGCAGGACGATGACTGCGGCAATTGCGAAGAGAACGATACCGCCACTCAAAAGTCAATCAGCACCGAAAGGAAAAAATACTGCAACGAATTATACACAACAGCAGGAGAGGTTACTACATATGAAACCAATTACTACGGGCAAACTACTTTATATGAACGAAAGAAATGCATGTTTGTGTGGACGGAGGATAATTACCGCCGTTACCGCAATACCGAAATATGCGTAGGCGCCGCACTGCTTCAGTCCAACGAACTGATGAAAGAAAATGTTAGCAGCTATATTAAGTGGGGCAATGAACTTTCTACCAGCCTGAAGAATATTTTCAAAGCCGTAAAAGATGTAAAAACAAAATTAGGCGACCTGCGCACAGCGGCAGGCAAACTGGAAGATTGCAAAAATGATAGTTGCAATTGTACGCAAATGACCATTTTAACCGGTGAGCAGCAAAGCAATTGCGATGCAAAGCCATCAACAGACAACAGGCCCGATGAATGCAGCGATGCCAAAGATGTGCTGGATGAATTGATCTGTATGCCCAAAGCCCTTGGGTTTGATGTGGATTATCTTTTCAAAGCCTCTTCAGATGTGATCGGCATCCAGGTGTTTTCCAACCTGGGTACGCTGGATCCACTGCAGAAAACACTTTCGGATGATTCAAAAACTTTTGAAAAGCACATCCAGGATACTATGAAATTAAGGGAAAGTGCTTTGAAAAAAATACAGGAAGACCTGATAAAAGCCGTTCAGGAAGCTGCCAGATCTGCTAACGGACTGTACAATAAGAGGAGTGATTTTGAAGGGTTGATGTGTACTACTAAATTTATTTGTTGTCCTAAATGTGATTGTGTTACAGAAGATGATAATTGTAAACCCCGCCTGGAAAAATGCAAAGAAGAAATTTGTGATATATGCGACGAAGTGAAGGAAACCTTTTGCAATGACAGCGGATGTAATGATGAAACCACTGCCGGTTGACAGCAGATGAATTATTCGATAACCAATTAAATCAATTATTATGCTTACGCAACATACTTATCAGAAATTAGCGGATACCTGGGATGCAAAGATCAAAGAATGCTGTGATAAGGAAGATCCTGATGACCCGCGGGGCTGCGATTGCTGCTATGATACCTGGCAGGATGAACTAAAAGTGGTGAAAACAAAATACAGTGCATCGGAAGAGAAAGCCAAACAGTTAAAGGATGAACTGGCGGTCATTGCAGACCGGAGGGATAAATTAAAAATATGGTATGATGAGCTGACTAAGGCCAACGATTTGGCCAGAAAGATCTGTGATCAACTGGAAATGCTGCTAACCCAGGTTGATAAAGTAAGTACCAATACAGGCTTGGCGGTGAAGGCTGTTAAAACCTTGTATTGTATGATCAGGGATTTTTATATGCAGGTTGATCTTATAAAAACAAAATACGACCGCTTGCAGAATTGTATAAAATGTTTAAATAACCCTGCGCTTGGTGCAGGTGTTGGCATTA
>CAMPJQ010000203.1 GCA_946886925.1 uncultured Terrimonas sp. | reverse complement strand
TATTTCGAAATATTCCTTGAGTAGCCAAGGCTATTGTAATGATGCATCAGTTGTAGTATCCATGCAGCGGTTTCCGTATCTCTGTTGCAAATGGGTATAGCGAGAAACTTCTTTATCTTTTTCAACTCCTCCCTATTGCAATGTTTTAATAAATGAATAAGCATTAACGTTCGTTTACCTTCTATAATGTCGCCACCAATTTCTTTGCCATACTTATTTTCTTCGGCCACCAGGTTAAGTACATCGTCCTGTATTTGAAAAGCTGTGCCCATAAAATAACCAAAACGGTTAAACTGATCCGGTTTCACCTTTCCCTGACTGCCGATGATAGCTCCGATACGAATGGGATGTATGCAGGTATACCAGCAGGTTTTTTTAAGGATCATACGCAAATAGTCCTCATCCTCCAATCCGCAAACATTGTCTTTACGCCAGCCCAGTTCCATAGCCTGCCCTTCCACAGACTCCGATACCATGTGCTGTACCTCAAGAAATATTTTCATAGAAAGAGAGGGACCGAGTTTTTCCTTGTTCATGAAAAGAGGATACAGGCTCAGTACATTCATGGCGTCACCTACATTAATGGCAATGCCTCTGTTATTATACTGGTGCATGGTGGGTTTATTACGACGGGAAATGCTCTCATCTTCTATATCATCATGTATCAAAAATGCATTGTGCAATAATTCAAGTGAAACAGCCGAATACAGGGCCTGGCTTGCTGAACCCCCAAAGGCTTTACAGGTAGATATGCATAACCCCGGCCGGAAACCTTTGCCACCCCGGTTGGGATAATCACTGATAAGATCGTATAAATATTTTCTGGGCTCTTTGTCAGGAATAAAATGATGTATGCCTTTCAGCGTATAAGAGGAGTATTCCGCCAACATGGATTTCATTACATCGTCTGCCATATTTTTTGTTTATACAACATCAATACCAACCACTGTTCTGATGCCGGTGTTATTTGCATCCATGAGCAAAGCGCAATAATGACCGGGCTTACAGGTTTTGGGTACTTTAATTTTAATGATTATCTCTTTTTGCTCAGCGGGTTTTAAATTCAGCACGGCAGGATTCAACTGGATATGACGGGCTAAAATTTTTTGTGTTTGAGGCCCTGTCAAATCTGTTTTTATTAAAGCAACAGTCATCTGATCTGTTGTGCTATCATTGGCGATGGCTAAATGCAGTACTGCAGTGTCACCGGCATTCACAGGTGCATCAGTTACAATAACAGGAATGGTATTTTCTTTAGGCGTTTCATGCTGTACAGATGAGGAAGTTGTACCTGTTTCCTTTTTGATACTGTTGGAAAGAATACCCAGGTGATTCGTGAGGGCAGTAAAAGCATCTAAAAAAATATCAACTGCTTCATGTGTATCCCGGCGTATACGACTCATTAGTTCTTCGGGGTTACTGCGTATATCATCTACATCAATTACTTTCTTTTCTAATTTTTTTGCAACCAGTATACCTGCCGCTATTTCTTCTTCCAGCACATTCACAGCACTGCTTAAAATGCGCTGTGCATTGTTCATCATTTTGTTAGGATTGAGTGCGTCGAACCAATCATCCTTTTGCCCATTAGTCTCCTTCGTTCTTGCTGAGCCATTGCTTTTTATGGTTGCCATGCTTGAAATTTATTTTGGAGAAGTCTTCGTTTCAGACACTGTGATATAGAGTGAAAAAAAAGTGTGTTCAAAGGACTGAACCTGGAGATGACTGAGGTAAACACCTGTTTTTGCGTTCGCCGGTACTTTTACATGAATTTCCACTGTTTGCGATTCAAATGGATTGAGCTGGAATGATTGCGGTAAAAATGTGGTCTTAAATGCCGGCTTTATGGTAAAATCGTTCTGATGCACAAAACCGGTATGCACCAGTTTACACAATATCGGCTCCTTTTTGTCGCTATCTAAAATAAACTGAACCTTTGCTGTGTCGCCGGGTATAGTATCGGCCTTTAATATAAATGCAGGTTTCGGTATCTCATCTTGTGAAGCTGCGGGGTCTTCAAATGACCCGGCTGTTCCTTCCGGTGAATTGTTAAATCTTTTTGTTAATGTTAAACCAAGATCGATCAGGTTATTGGCATGTTGCATATTCAGTTTCACAAATGAGTTGAATGCCTCTTTTAATAGATCGGGTTGAATGCCTGCCGTTCCTTTGTTGGAGATGGGTGATGAACCAAGCTTCCTTACAAATTTCGAGCCTTCACTAATAAAAACTTTATTGGCTTCTGCGGTTTTGCGAACCAATTCCTCAAAATCTTTGACCAAAGTGGAGGTGGAATCACTCATAATAAAAGCATGATTGTATATTGTGGAATAAAACTACTAACCCTCTTGCCTTTTTATTTGTGGCTCGCAATAAAAATGATTTTGCCAGCTTTGCCAGCGCAACCGGTATTTCTGTTCAGCAATCGGTTCTGCAACCGGAATATTGTTATTGGCATCTACAATAAGCGTAAAACAAATATTCTGATTGATCTCCTTTTCGCGAAGTACAATCTCCGTTGAATAAGTGGATCCCTGGGTGAAATTAGCCAGATCAATGCTCATAAGTACTCTTTCACTTCTGCCCGGTTCAAGCACTACCTGGTTTTTATTAAGCTTTGGCTGATCCGGCGCTATTTTCCCATCTGCATCTTTTAATTCCCTTACACCCACCCTAAATGTTTTTGCTGTGGCGCAGGTATTCTTTACCATAAATGGAACAATGATCCGCTCACCTTCTGCCGCGTGCCGGGTAATAGTGGTAAGGCAATGTGGCGGGCAACTGGTTTTAGGTGCACAGCAATCATCGTTTTGCAATCTGAACTGCGGAACCTGAATAGCAGGAATGCCTTTTTCAAAAAGCGTTTTGTTCAAATCTATAATATTATTAAACATAGTATTTATCAACGGCCGAACCGAGGCCAATGATACATCAGCCATTTTCTGGAAACTTTCAGCAAGTCCCTGCTGTAAAGTACCCGCGATATTCGTTTTATTTTCCATTGCGTTTTTTTGGTGATGATGTTTCATCATGTGATTTAATACTGTAAGTAATTTCTTTATCCCATAACCGGATATTTCCGGAGTAATCCCTGCCGGCATCAACATCCTGGGGTAAGGTAAGTGTAAAATGCAATTGCATACGTTTTCCCGGCGCTACTATCACACCACTTTCTTCAATATGAATAGAAGACCATCCCACCATATCGCGGTGAATGTTTTTAGTAAGTTCATCCATCACGGGCATAAATCCTTCTGCGCCCTTATCACGCATGGCCATGGCCAAACCCCTGCACAAATAGTCCATGTCTAAAGTAGTAATGTGTTTTACTTCCGGTATTTGAAAAGGGATATTGCCCATATTCATTAAAGTGAGTTCAGCGCTATGTGTCCTTCCTGCCGATACCCCCTGGAAAGCCATATGCGTTGGAGTAATATTAATTTCTATATTGGGCTGAACAACCAATTTAAGCTTTGGTGTTGTTCCACCAACATTTAAAATGCTTTCATATGTGCCGGGTGGTGTTTGAGGATCTATCTCAAGCCAAATATCCTGTACCCGTTTTTCACCCGGTTGCAGGCGGCAGGAAACATTCAGGCTTTCTACCTGGCTTTGACCTCCTCCCATTCTTTGGTCGTGTAGTAAAGGGAGTGAACGAATCCGTAATGGCTCATCATTTTTATTACTGATTAACATTTGCCCCTGTAATTGACCGGGCGGCCCGTTCAGGATAATTTCTTCCTCCCCCAGTTGTAGTCTTTCATTAAAAGTATCGGCGGTTATGGTGAGCATGACAAGATATTTTAAAAGTGAGCGACTTTATGCCAGAATCAGCTTAACCATTTCAACCATTGGCCCCATCCCTGTTCCTTTCGGGAAAGGGCCGGGTATCCGGTTCACAACAATCGGTTTCGCATCGTTCAGCAGCATTGGGAATATAAGGTTCGGTAATAACCTGGCCTTCGCCATTCATGCAAATACTGAAAAGTTCAAGCCCCATCACCTTAAAACAAACCTGCGAGTAATTGGGAATGCGCACCCGTACCTTCATCATGTCTTTAATATCCTGGAGGGTGAACCTGGGAAGATTCAGCACTTCTACCTTACTGTCTGTAGCTACCGGCTGGTTTTTATCTCCGATCAGCAGGGTTGCGATGGGCTGTTTGGGATCACCTGTTAGTTTAACATCATTATCGGTTTCGAGCTTACCACTTACTTTAGTTTCGAGTGAGCCCGAATGCTTTGCATCGAAACCTCCTTTAAGAGTGGTATCAAGCCCGCCGTCTAAAGTGGATTCAATATCAAAAACCTTATCTGGCCTTAAATGGTGGGTATAACTGGTGGGGATGGAAGGCGTGCTCATCGTGCATTGGTTTTAGAATGGACTAACAAGCTACACATTATTTTTAATGATTTATAGCCAATTTTGATATTTCATTTCACATCAGCTTATCATCAATTCTTAGTCAAATGCCAGAGTTTGCCGGCTGATATATTGAATGATCGTTTTGTTTTTTTATCTTCAGGTCAGCAGAATTTGTTTACTATTAAAAATACGAACCGGTTGTATGGAAAAACAAAAACGACTCCTTTCTGTTGATGCCCTCAGGGGATTTGACATGTTGCTTATTTCCGGCGGCGGCGCGTTTTTAGTTCGCCTGAAGGGAACCACCGGCATAACATGGGTTGATTGGATAGCCGGTCAGCTCACACACCCCGCATGGAATGGTTTTACCTTTTACGATTTTATTTTCCCGCTTTTTTTATTTACAGCCGGTATTGCTTTATCCTATTCCCTACGATCCGGATTAAGCAGGGGCATGAACAAAAAAGAATTGTATAAGAAAGCATTTCGTCGTATGCTTATTCTTATCGTGCTGGGCATCCTGGATAAAAATATTCCATTGAATGTTTTTGACCCTGCTCAAATACGCTATGGTACCGTGCTGGGCCGTATTGGGCTCGCCACTTTTATCACTACACTGCTGTACCTGAACCTCTCCTCCAAACAAAGGCTCTACTGGGTAGGTGGTATACTGATCCTGTATTGCGCCGCGCTTTTCCTGGTTCCTGTACCCGGTTATGGCGCCGGCGATCTTTCTTTTGAAGGCAACCTCGTGGGATGGTTCGACCGCACGTTTATGCCAGGCCGCCTGCTGCAAAAAATCTATGATGAAAACGCATTGCTTACTCAACTACCCGCGCATTGCCTTACCGTTTTGGGCGCATTTGCCGGGGATATACTTCAAAAGCAAAAACCGGAATATAAAAAATTGCTGGAGCTGGGCATAGCAGGTATAGTATCTGTTGCACTCGGACTGTTATGGAGCACTTTCTTTCCGCTCAATAAGCACTTATGGACAAGCTCATTTATTCTGCTCACTGCCGGCATGGCTTTTCTTTTCCTCGCATTGTTTTACTGGATCATTGATATACAGGGTTACCGCAAATGGGCCTTCTTTTTTAAGGTGATCGGAATGAATTCACTTGTAATTTACCTGGGCATGCGCTTCATAGATTTTGACTACAGTTCCAAATTGCTTTTTGGCGGGTGGTACATGCATATAGCTCAAAAATGGCAGCCTGCCTGCAATGCACTGGGCTCATTAATATTGGTTTGGTTATTATTGTACTTTTTGTACAGGAAAAAAATATTCATTAAGGTATAGAGAAATAAAACAGAGGCATATAGGAGACAACAAAAATACAAAGCCCGGCCTTCATACTTTACCTTTCTCTCCGTGCCTTCGCGACTTTGTGGCAAACCTGT
>CAMPJQ010000202.1 GCA_946886925.1 uncultured Terrimonas sp. | reverse complement strand
TGACCATGCCGTTGGTAAGCGTTTGTCCTGATGTGTATTATGAGGTCCTGGCGAGGCATCTGCCACAGGTATAGTTTAGTACTTCCATATTAAAAGTACCTGGCGAATTAAGGCACGGATGATCCTGAAGAAACATCCGTGCCGGAGCAATTACCATCAGCTATTTATTTTTCCTTAACGCATCATCAATAATCATCAACGCCCCATGGTACTTATGTTTGTTTTGCGGCACACTTAATTTTTGAGAAAGATCAGTGAGCGCTTTTTTGGATGCTTCATTGTTTATTGCCGCCACGCGATGTATGGTATATTCTATGGTTCGGGGTATGGCTGCGGTTATGGCAAGATCAATGGCTTTGTTCATATCCTTTTCCACCATTGGTTCCAGCGCGTACCAATACATTAAAGGCAGGTTATGATCTGTGCTGTCTTCACCATGCTGGTAAAGAGCGCTTATAATATCCCATCGGTTTTCGGGTGGAGTGCGTTGCAGGGCCGATGCCAGGTATAATCTTACCAGTGCCGAAGTATCTGATTTGGCCATGGCGGCAAATTGCTGCAGCGCATTCACAGAGGGATGACTTTCTTCGGCCAGCAATTGTATTGCCCAGCTTCTCAGGTATTCACTTTCATGATGAAGCAATGCGATCAGCTCGCTTTCAGTTATGCCCTTAGTAACATGCAGCGCCCACAGTGCACGCAATTTGCGCGTTTCATCTGGATTTTCATCCAGTATTTTTTTAAGGGCTTCATGTACCTGCGGGTTAGGACCGCGCTGCTGTAAAATAATACGTGCCTGCCGAACATACCAGTCATTTTTATTGAGCTGGTGCGCTACCAGTTCCATATCTGTGGCTTTCTTCAGATCAACCTGTACCCATTGATCTTTTGCATTGCTGATCCTGAAGATGCGGCCAAGCGTTTTATCGTGCACGTCGGGGTTGGGGCTATGACATTGATTTTTATCGTACCAGTCTATCGCATATACGGAACCGGTAGGTCCGTAACGGAAGTTCAGCCATTGCGACCATGCATCATTGGTAAGCAGGAAATCCTTACCATGCGTGCCCGTATATCCCGAACCTTTCCTTATAATATGATCGGTATTGACCCTGCTGCCATGAATACTGTTCATAAAAATATCATTCCGGTATGCACCGGGCCAGCTATCGCCACCCAGGTAAAACATGGCGCCTGCATGCGCATGCCCGCCGCCCTTGCTTGCCGATCTGAAGTTACCGGCGTGCGGGCCGCGGTCGCCTATCCAGTGCACATGGTCGGCTATGGTTTTAATATCATCAAAAGTATATTCCGGGTGCGGGCGTGCCTGGCGGGTATACCTGCCGCCCTGGATAACATGATACAGATGCGGAACCACGCAGGCGGTAATGAATGCATGACCATAGTCGTTCCAGTCAATACCCCATGGATTGCTGGTGCCTTCGGCAAAAAGCTCAAACTTCTTTGTTACGGGATGCACACGCCATACGCCGCCGTTCAATTTTATCCTCTCATTGTCGGGCGTTCCGGGCCGGCCAACATTTGAATTGGTAAACACACCATGGTTGCCATACAGCCATCCATCGGGGCCCCAGTGTAAACTGTTGAGTGTTTCATGCGTATCCTCGTAGCCCCAGCCGTCGAGTACAACCTGTGCGGGGCCTGCCGGCTTATCCGTTGTTTCATCAATAGGAATAAAGAGCAGGTAAGGCGCTGCGCCTACCCACACTCCGCCCATGCCTACTTCAATGCCGCTTACAAGGTTGAGCGTATCAATGAAAACCTTTTTGCTGTCGAGCTTACCATCGCCATCGGTATCTTCAAAAATATAAATGCGGTCTTTGCCTTGTCCCTCAGGCGCCCGCACCGGGTAAGTGTGCGACTCTACCACCCAAAGCCTGCCGCGCCAGTCGAGGGTAAAAGCAATGGGCTTAAGGATTTCAGGCTCCGCTGCCGAAAGTGTAATGGAAAAATCGTCCGGCATGGTCATTACCTCCGCCGCTTTTTCGCCCGAAAGCCCGGCATAGGGAGTAACATCAAGGGGAGGAAGAACGATTACATCGCTTGGCTTTAACTCATTCGAAAACGCCGGGCGTTTGCTGTAAAACCTGAAGTCGTCAAAATTCAGGTGCGCCCATTTGTCCTTACCTATATATGGGATTGGCGAAACGCCGGTTTCATTGTCTATAAGCCTGATGTAAATCTCCTTGTTCAACAGTTTCCTCAGATCAACAACAACCGGACGCAAGGTAGCGCGGCCGGTACCGGGGATCTGGAAAAAAACGCTGTCATTATCTGTGCGAACCAGTTCAACCCTGGTATCCTGTAATGCACCACCCGACACTTTGAAAGATGCCCAGGGCTGTGTTACTTTAAAAGCAACGGAGGTTAGCCTGCCGGTTTTATCGTGTTCCGTTTCACCGCCGCTGCTCACAAAATAACGGCCTTCTTTTTCTACGTGTTCATCCTTTGCATGCTTCGGCGAAGGATCCTGCGAAATAAGCGGGTTAACGAAGGCCTCGCCTTCTGCGGTCCAGTCTTTCAGCGTGCCGGTTTCAAAATTCAGGTTCAGCGGTTTTCCGTTTTTGAGCGGCAGGGCTCCTTTTGCCGTAACCACTTTTACATCGGCGGCGCTGGTAACTACAAATTTTCCTACCATGCCGGCCTGCCGGTGGCCGGGTATGGTGCAGAAATAAGTATCGCTTTCACTGGCGGTAAATGTAATAGACGCTGAAGACCCTTTTTCAACAAGTACTTTACTTTTAATTTTCAGTTTCTCCATCGAAATATCGTGGGTCATTGGTTCGGCATTAACGATGGTTATGCGCACCCGCTCTCCTTTCCGGGCCTTGAGTACCGGGTTACGCGTTCCGTCTTTGGCAATATAGCCCAGCATGGTAGCTTCGAGCACATAATTCCGGTTGATTTTGAGCGGTTTTTTAGCAGTCGTTTGCTGTGCCTGAACAGAATGATGAATACAAAAGATCAATGTAAAATTCATGAGGCAGGCCAGGAGCGGATGAAATCTTTTCATATAGCTTATAAAAGTTAATAAGTGTAATAGTGGAAATTAATACATTGATGTGTATATACTGTACTGCTCAATGCAGTTCTTTTATAAAAATATCTTTGAACGATACCGCTGCTTTACCACCGCCATGAATCTGTAAGGCAATGTAGCCGAACTGGGGAATAGTTTTGTCCGGTTCGGTATAATCCACAGTTTGTGTACCATTCAGTTTAATGCGTATCCTCCCGTTTTCGCTACGCACTTCGTAATCGTTCCATTCATTGCGGCGCAATATACGGCTCACCAGTAATGAATCCGCGTGAACGAGTACTTTGTTTCGCCGCGATTCATCATACAGGGATGCCCAGTAGCCATCTCCCAGGTCGGCCTGGTAGCCGGTCATTTCATAGGGCGGGTCGGCAATGCGTTTGCTGTGAAACTGCACACCGGTATTGATAAAACCTTCCGTGCCCAGGAGTCTGAACTTAAGACGGAGAATGAAATTTTTGTACGTCTTTGTAGTGCTGATGAATTCATTGTGCGGAACTTTTTCGGTTAATGAACCACCTGTAAGCACGCCTTCGTGAATATGCCATGTATTGACCGTATCACCTTCCCACCCACTAAAAGTAGCGCCGTTAAAGAGACGGATTTCTGTTGTATTGTGTTGTTGCGATAACGCTTCTGTGCCTGCAAAAGCAATAAGCAAAAGAAACAATACTCTCATGATATAAATGTTTTTACATTAAGTGAAACATAACGGCTGTATATTGAATATTTGCAGCGACAGCCCACCATGTCAACAGTTTTGATAAGCAATAATAAAACCATACTGAATAATTAACAAAATAAATGTTGCCGGTTTGCCATCAGTTGCGGCAATGGAACAGGAGGACGGAATGCACTTTGTTATTTGCCCCGTTAAATTACAGGTTTAGTAACTTTACACACAGGTTTTTATTCCTTACATCGTCAAATATATACCACTATGTCAAAGAAAATTTTAATGCTGGCAGGCGATTTCGTCGAAGACTATGAAATAATGGTACCCTTTCAAAGCTTACTGTCTGTTGGTTGCGAAGTACATGCCGTTTGCCCTGATAAAAAATCGGGCGATACGGTAGCTACTGCCATTCATGATTTTGTTGGCTTTCAAACCTATGCGGAGCTGAGGGGACACAACTTTCAGTTGAATAAAACCTTTAGCGAAGTAAAGCCGGAAGATTACGACGGACTGTATATATGTGGTGGCAGGGCGCCCGAATACATCCGGCTCAACAAAAAGGTATTGGAAATTACCCGCCATTTCTTTGATGCCAACAAACCGGTAGCAGCAATATGTCATGGCATTCAAATCCTGACTGTTGCAGGCGTATTGAAAGGCAGAACACTTACAGCTTATCCTGCCATTGGGCCGGACATTGCTTTAACAGGCGGAGTTTATAAAGATGTAGCTGTTGATGAAGCGGTAACAGACGGTAATCTTACTACTTCTCCTGCATGGCCGGGACATCCCGCTATTTTGAAAGCGTTCTATGCATTATTGGGTATTAAAATTAAAACAGAAGCAGCAGTAACGGCTTAATAAAAGGTATGATCCGGCCGATGCTATATATTAGCCAGAGTACGATCAAAAATTATTTTACGCTCCCAATGCCTGCTTCGCATATGCCAGACATTTTTTTGTTTCTTTTACCGCATCGGAGCCTGCAGGAATTTCATACTCCAGTTCAATACTGGCAGGGATGTCATATTTTTTTTCTTTCAGGAGGTTGAGTATTTCTTTAAGTGGCGTATCGCCCTGTCCCCAGGGCAGATTGGCTGCGCCATTTTCTTTTGTCTTGCGGTCTTTTATATGGAAGCTTGTAATGCGGTTGTGCTTTGACTCAATAAGAGCCAGTAAGCTTTCTTTTGTATTGTTGCCTCCCGCTGCTATATAATGGCCGCAATCGAGGTTCATGGAATTGTAGGGCGACTGGCTCAGGGCCTCATCCCACGCGGTATCGGTGGCCTGGGTATGGGCATGGTAACCAATATATACTTTATGTTTGGCAGCGAGTGTTCCCAGGCGTTGAGAGTGCGCAGGATCTTTAGGCAGTTCAACAGTAACAGAATTTGCTCCCAGCGCTTTGGCTGCTTTTAATGCATATTCAATTTCTGGATCGGTATTTTTTGTGCCCAATGCATTGGGCTTGAAAGCATAGATGCTTACCCCGGCTTTTTTGAACATTTTTTTTACCTCCTTAAATTTATCCATAGAAACCGTGGCCCGCCATTCGGCCACTTTGTTTTTATCGGCCGGCTTACCCGCATAATCCTCCACCGACTCCCCCATCAGCTCTACGGCACTGATGCCGCTGTTAACAATATACTGCAGCAATTGCTCCACATTGTGCGGCATGCTCCGGAAAGAATAAGTTATAACACCGATCTGTACCCCAAAAAATTTTGAATCCGGTACTTTATCAAATGAAAATGCTTTTGACCATGCAGCCGAACCGCCAATCAACAAGCCCGCCGAAGCCATTGATCCTTTCAATAAAAAAGAACGGCGTGAAGCATTGTAAGCATTATTGTTATTTTCAGGCATGTGGCAGATTTTTGAATGAAGAATTTATCTGTCCGTAAATATATGTCTTCAAAGGAAAGTGAAAAAATTATTCTCTTTGCAACGTATGATTTAATATCGGCTGGTGCTTAATAGTTGTACAGGAGCCGGGTGCATAAAAATATTGGTATTCCTTTTTAAATTAATTATAGGC
>CAMPJQ010000201.1 GCA_946886925.1 uncultured Terrimonas sp. | reverse complement strand
CGCCCACCACCGCGGGGTCCTGCGGGCACCGCCGGTGGCACCGACCGGGGCGGCCAATTTCAGGATACAATAATGCTAAACCCAAGTTACTCCAATCTTTAATGCGCTTCCGGCGCTTGTACAATTGTCTGCTCCCTTACCGTTCCATGGCCGAAAGGCTGCCGGATAGAAACGGCACCCCGGTTTACACCGGGGTACAGTGTATAGCCGGAACTGCAGCCTGGCATTGGACTTTGGCTCACAGCCCCAAAGATAGAACCTTTTACACCGGATGTTTTGCGCTTCCATAGAGCACTTATTCTGTAACGAATAACCTTTAAAGGGGGAGAGCCATATCAATTACTCTTTTTAGCTTTGCCGGCAATTTTTTATACTATGGAAATTTCATGGAATGATTTTGAAAAGATTGAGATGAGGGTGGGAACGGTAATAGAAGCTACTTCATTTCCACAGGCAAAAAAACCTGCCTGGCAGCTTACCATTGATTTTGGTGCATTGGGATTGAAGAGATCGTCTGCACAGATAACCGCGCTGTATACTACAGATGAGTTGATTGGCAGACAGGTTATTGCCGTTGTAAATTTCCCGGTTAAACAGATCGCCAATTTTTTCAGCGAATGCCTTGTGCTGGGCGTATATACCGATACCATGAACGTGGTGTTGCTGCAACCGCAGCAAAAAGTTATCAACGGTAGCAGGATAGGATAGGAATTGCGTTAAATTTGCCGGCTTGTGCCGAAAGTATTAATCAAATGATAGCAACCGGATTGTCCGTAACATATTATGCTTCTCCAGTGGGTACACTGGAAATAAAAAGTTCTGCTAAAGCCATTCATGCCATACTGTTTGTAAACGCGTGGAAAGGTCCGAAGCTGGATGAGCATGAAATGACCGGCAACGCGAACAGCGGCATTGTAAAAACATGTATCGCCCAATTGGATGAATATTTTGAAGGGACGCGTCGTGAATTTGATTTTTCTTTTGAGCAGGACGGAACCGCGTTTCAGCAAAAGATATGGAATGCGCTGCTGGATATACCATTTGGAAAAACCATTTCTTATTTGGAATTGTCCAAACGAACAGGCAATGTAAAAGCCATTCGTGCGGTGGGAACCACCAATGGAAAAAATCAATTGTGTATTGTAGTGCCCTGTCATCGTGTAATTGGTTCCAATGGCAGCCTGGTGGGATATGGCGGTGATCTGTGGCGAAAAAAATGGCTGCTTGACCATGAAGCAAAATACGCCCATGGTGTACAGGAGTTGGGAGATTGGTAGGTGGTTGCAGGTTACAGGGTGCAGGGAGGTTTTGTGTTTATAGTTTGGGATTTATAGTTTATCGTTTAGGGAAGAGAGGAGAAATGGTGAACGGGAAAGGTAAAAAATTCTCTTCTCACTTGTCACTTTTTATACTCCTTCTTTTCATTTTCAAATTCCCACATTTTCAAATTAATTTATGCCTCTCTCAAAAAAAGCAGCATTAGGATTTATATTCATTACACTTCTCCTTGATGTTATAGGTTTTGGTATCATCATACCGGTAATGCCTACGCTCATTGAAGAGTTGATTCATGGCGATTTGAGCGCCGCATCGCGCTGGGGCGGCTGGCTCACGTTTGCTTTTGCCATTATGCAATTTATATGTGCGCCTGTATTGGGTAACCTTAGCGACAAGTACGGAAGGCGCCCCGTATTGTTGTTCTCTCTTTTTGGTTTTGGAATTGATTACATACTCCTTGCCATTGCACCTACTATCGGCTGGCTGTTTGTGGGTAGAATTATTGCGGGTATAACAGGCGCCAGTTTTACCACTGCCTCGGCCTATATAGCTGACATTAGTGCGCCGGCAGACAGGGCCAAGAATTTTGGAATGATCGGCGCCGCTTTTGGATTGGGTTTTATTATTGGCCCGGTAATCGGGGGCTTGCTGGGCAGTATGGGACCCCGCGTTCCTTTTATTGCAGCGGCTGTTTTATCGCTGATGAACTGGTTGTATGGTTATTTTGTTTTGCCTGAATCGCTGAGCAAAGAAAACCGCCGCAGCTTTAGCTGGAAGCGGGCCAATCCAATGGGATCGCTCATGCACCTGCGAAAATATCCTGCGCTGGGCGGATTGATAGTTTCGCGCATGCTTATCTATATCGCCGGTCATTCGGTGCAAAGTACCTGGGCCTTTTTTAATATGGAAAAATTTAAATGGGATGAAAAAATGGTGGGCATCTCGCTTGGCGTGGTAGGCTTGCTGGTAGGACTGGTGCAGGGAGGATTGATTCGCATTGTTAATCCTAAGCTGGGCAATGAAAAAAGCATTTATGTAGGACTGGCGCTGTACACCATTGGTTTAATATTGTTTGCCTTTGCATCGCAGGGCTGGATGATGTTTACTTTCTTGATTCCTTATTGCCTCGGCGGTATTTGCGGCCCGGCATTGCAGGCCGTAATTTCCAATCATGTGCCATCCAATGAGCAGGGAGAACTGCAGGGCGCTTTAACCAGCCTTATGAGTGCCACTACTATTATTGGCCCGCCTGTTATGACCAACCTGTTCGCTTACTTTACCAGGCAGGATGCACCTGTTTATTTTCCCGGCGCGCCTTTTCTTCTGGGTGCTATACTCATGCTGGGCAGTACCATTCTGTCTTATCGCATGTTCCGAACGGAAAAAGCAGTGGCGTAACCAATCACTTCTTCCCAAAAACAATGCTGAGATTGAGTATATATGCACTAAAATAAACTCTTTACGAATACCTTATATTTGGTGTAAAGCGATAAACTGATTGTTTAAATATTATAGCATGAAACCCATTGTTCAGATATCTTTAGACCTTACGAATATTGATGAAGCCCTTGAAACTGCCGCTTTGGCCATGCGTGCCGGTGTAGACTGGCTGGAAGCGGGAACGCCATTGATCCTTGCAGAAGGCTTGCATGGTGTAAAAAAATTACGGGAGGCTTTCCCGGGTATTCCTATTGTGGCCGATTTAAAAACCATGGATGGCGGTTATCTTGAGGCCGAAATGATGGCAAAGGCAGGTGCTACGCATGTGGTGGTAATGGCAAGAGCCCATGAAGAAACCATTAAATGTGTGGTGCAGGCGGGAAGAGACTTTGGCGCGAAAGTAATGGGCGACAACCTGGGATGTCCGGATATGGTTGCGGCGGGTAAATGGCTGGAAGACCTGGGTTGCGATTATGTTATCCATCATATCGGTTACGACGAAAGGCGTGGCATAGCGGCACAGGGCAAACGCATGCCCAGTCCGCTGGACCAGTTGCGCGAAGTAGTAAATGCGGTTACTATTCCGGTACAGGCGGTAGGAGGCCTGAGCCTGGAGCAGGCCATTCAGTGTCCCGCATATGGGGCGCCGTTAGTGGTGCTGGGTGCGCCGCTTACCATTGATGCCGACGCGTTTAAAACGGCCGATGGCGACCTGGAAAGCTCGCTGCGACTGATCTGTGAAAAAATACATGCGTATGGAGATGTGTGAAAGTATTTGTAGTTTATGATTTATGGTTTATTGTTTGTAGAACCTGCAACCTGATAAGCCTGTAACCTGCAACCCGATACCTATTAACAACATTACCCGGTTTTAAAATCACAAATTTTAAATCATCATATGAAATCAGCAGCGGTAGTTAATTATGCACCCGAAAAAGGATCGGTTGAGATCCGGGAAATGGCTCAGCCGGAGATCGGCGAAGAAGATGTATTATTAGAAGTAGCCAATGTGGGTGTTTGCGGCAGCGACCTGCACCAGTGGACAGCCGACCATAGCTGGCATGTAAATTATCCTGTAGTTTTAGGGCATGAATTCGGCGGACATATTATTGCCCTGGGCGATCGTGTAACGGGCTGGAAAGAAGGAGATCGTGTAGTAAGTGAAACAGCAGCGGTAATAGACCCCAATAGCCCTATGACCAAAGGCGGTTTGTATAACTTAGATCCTTCACGCAAGGGTTTTGGTTATGGTGTAAATGGCGCCATGACAAAATACGTACGTGTTCCGGCACGATGCCTGCACCGCGTGCCCGATCAGTTGGCATTTGAACAGGCCTGTTTAACAGAGCCGTGTTGCGTGGCGTTTAACGCTGTGGTAGAAAACAGCAGGCTGAAACCCGGCGACAGGGTAATTGTTTTGGGCCCCGGAACCATTGGCATTCTTTGTGCGGCAATGGCGCGGCTTTGTGGTGCAGAGGTGGCTATTGTAGGTTTGGAAGCCGATAAACATCGCCTGGATATTGCAAAACAATATGGATGCGACACCATCATAGGCGATGCTACAGCATGGGCAACCCAACGGGATGGTTTGGGTGCAGATTGTATTATTGATGCAGCGGGCGCCAGCATTACTTTAAAAATGGCTATGCAATTGGTGCGACCCAAAGGACATATTGCTAAAGTAGGCTGGGGACCACAACCATTGGGCTTTTCGCTCGACCAGTTGGTACAGAAAAATGTAACCCTGCAGGGGAGCTTTAGTCACAACTGGCCCATATGGGAAAGAGTGATCGCCCTGCTGGCAAGTGGTCAGTTGGATGTAAAACCCATCATCGGCGGCGTATGGCCGGTAACCGAATGGCACGAGGCATTCGAAAAAATGCACAGGGGAGAGGTGGTGAAGAGTGTGTTGAAGCCAGTATAGCCAGTTTATAGTTTATGGTTTATTATTTATAGTTAAAACAGTACTAAGCCATAAACGGTTCTTCCTGTTGGCTATTGGTTTTGAAGATTGGTGCAAAGAACTATAAACTGTAAAGAACAAACTTTAAACTCTTCTTCCTGTTGGCTATTGGTTTTGAAGATTCGGATGTAAAGAGCATAAACCATAAACGGCAAACCATAAACTATCTTTCCAATGCGTTTACAAAACAAAGTCATCATCATTACCGGCAGTTGCACAGGTATTGGTAAAGCCATTGCGCAACGTTGTGTGGCCGAGGGCGCCCGTGTGGTAATTCATGGGCTGGAAAAAGAATGGGGTGAGTTGGTAGTGGAAGAACTCGGAAAAGATAAGGCGGTTTTGCTTATCGAAGATATCAGCAAGGAAGGTGCTCCGCAACGGTTGGTGGATATTGCCGTTAATTCGTATGGGCAATTGGATGCTGTGGTGAATAACGCGGCTATTGTGGCTTCTTCCAATTTGCATACTACTGATCTTGATTTTTTGAGAAAAATATTAGAAGTAAATACCATCGCCCCTTTTGCATTGATAAAAGCTGCATTGCCTCACCTGCGCAAACGCAGCGGCTGTGTGTTAAATATTGGATCGGTGAATGCCTTCAGCGGTGAACCGAATTTAATGGCTTACAGCATTTCCAAGGGCGCATTGATGACGCTTACACAAAATTTGGGAGATACACTCTTCAGGGAAGACGGGGTAAGAGTGAACCAAATCAATCCTGGTTGGGTGCTTACCGAAAATGAGGCTATCCGTAAACGTGAGCACGGCCTGGCAGACGACTGGTATAAAGACCTGCCCAATGTATACGCACCCGCAGGTCGTATCATTTGGCCGGCTGAAATTGCCGCAGCCGCAGTATACTGGCTGGCAGATGAATGCGGTCCTATAAGCGGTCAGATCATGACGCTGGAACAATACCCGTTTATTGGCCGAAATCCGCCGAAGGATACTTCTACTATACCGGTGAAATCCGAAGGAAATACCAGGTAGTAAATGATAAGAACCAAATAGATCAAGTCCGAAGATTTTAATTTCGAAATCCGAAGGAATACAAACCTGAAACTTGTAACCTGAAACCTGCAACCCGGATAAATT
>CAMPJQ010000200.1 GCA_946886925.1 uncultured Terrimonas sp. | reverse complement strand
GTGCAAATTCATCCGGGCGGTCGCGGAAAAATTCGCGGTTTACCATTGTCCATAACAAGCGTGTGTCTGTAGCGATATTCACTTTGCAAATACCGAGTGGTATTGCTTTTTTCAGCTCATCTTCCTGTACACCTCTGGCACCTGTTTTTAATTTTCCACCTGCATCGTTAATTCTTAGTACAACTTCCTCATTTACATTGGATCCTCCATGTAATACCAAAGGAAAGCCAGGCAGACGTTCCTGTATTTCTTTGAGTATTTGTAATTGCAGGCCCTGTCCCCCGGAAAATTTATAAGCGCCATGACTGGTGCCCACCGCAATGGCCAAACTATCGCAGCGGGTTTCGTTTACAAAAGTTTCTACATCTTTTGGATTGGTGTAAAACGAATGTGTTTCCTCAACAGTCAAATCATCTTCCACGCCTGCCAGCACACCGAGTTCTGCTTCAACGCTTATATTTTTGGCATGCGCTTTTTCTACAACAGCTTTGGTACGGCCGATGTTCTTTTCCAGGTCATCGTGCGAGGCGTCAATCATTACCGAAGTATAGCCTCCACTTTCAATGGCATCCCATATATGCGCTTCATATCCATGATCAAGATGGATAGCGTATACAGTTTGGGGATAAATTCTCGCTGCCGCCTGTATCATTGCCAGCAGCATGTGCGCATTCGCATAATCGCGGGCAAAGGGTGTGGTTTGCACAATAACTGGCGCTTTCGCTTCCTGGGCTGCTGAAAACAACCCATGTATCTCTTCCATAAAAAAAACATTCACCGCGGGTACGGCGTATTGGCCGTAACATTTGCTGAATATTTCTTTTGTAGTCAATAGCATAATCTCAATTTATAAATTTCAAATTTGAAATTTCAAATTTCAAATCCGTTTACCAGAACGCTGTGTATAAAGCCGCCAGGATACCGCATATAATAGTAGCACCTACGATAAACGAACGGCTCAGGTTAAACGAGGGCATTTCTATCTCAATTTGTCCCTGGTTGTTTTTGGTTTTTGAAGTGAGACTGATAATGACCATTACCGCCGATAAAATCAGGAAAGCGATACCCATCCTGTTTAAGAAGGGTATTTCGGGTAACCAGAATTTAAATGCTGTGGATAGTGGTATGGTAAGCAAAGCGGTAGTTAAGGCCGCGGAGGAGGTAGCCCTTTTCCAGAACATGCCGAAGAAGAATATTGCAAATACGCCCGGTGTAATAAAGCTTGAATATTCTTGTATAAACTGGTATGCCTGTTCCAGTACTTTTAACTGGGGGGCAATCAAAACCGCTATGAGCATAGATACCCACACAGCAATACGCCCAACACGGATGAGGTGTTTTTCGGACGCGCCGGGTTTGATGTATAGTTTATAAATGTCTAAGGTAAAGATGGTAGAAATGCTATTGGCTTTTCCGGCCAGTGAGGCCACAATGGCTGCGGTTAACGCCGCGAAAGCCACGCCTTTTAAACCCATAGGCAATAAATTGAGCAATACGGGGTAAGCATGGTCCGGTTTTACCGTTCCTGCGGCATCAACCATTTCCTGCTGGAACATACCATTTTGGTGCAATACAAATGCAGCGATGCCCGGTATAACAACAATTAGGGGAACCAGCAATTTTAAAAATGCAGCAAACAAAATCCCTTTTCTCGCTGTTTCTAAGTCGGCGCCGAGTGTACGTTGTATAATATATTGGTTGCAACCCCAGTAGTTCAGGTTGTTGATCCACATAGCGCCAATGATAACCGTTAAACCCGGTAAATCTTTGTAGTAAGGATTGTCCTGCTTCAGTATCATATGGAAATGCGTATCAGCCTGTGTTTTTAATGTTCCGAAAGCACTAAGTATATCCGGTTTGCCAAATTCTTTTGCCACCAGGTCAAGCGCTAAATAAGTGGTGATCAGACCGCCAATGATGAGCACAATTACCTGCACTACGTCGGTATACCCGATCACCTTCATGCCGCCAATGGTTATTAAAATAGCAAAAAGCGCTAAGGCCACAACGGCCACATTAAAATCAATACCTGCAGTTACTTCCAGAGCCAGGGCACCGAGGTAAATGATGGAAGTGAGGTTTACGAATATGTATAATAATAACCAGAAGACCGCCATTGTAGTGGCTACAACAGGGTTATAACGTTGCCGTAAAAACTGGGGCATGGTATATATCTTGTTTTTAAGATATACCGGCAAAAAGAAAATAGCAACCACAATCAATGCAGCCGCTGCCATCCACTCGTACGATGAAATGGCCAATCCTATAGCAAAACCAGAGCCCGACATGCCTATGAAATGTTCGGCCGAAATGTTGGAAGCGATCAGCGATGCGCCAATAGCCCAATAGGTAAGCGATCCTTCAGCAAGGAAAAATCCTGAGGCGGTATTGGATTTGTTCGTTTTCTTTTTATATATCCAGTAGCCGTAACCGCCAATGATGGCGAGGTACATAAAAAAAACCAGGTAATCTAATGTGTGCAAGCCAGTTTGGTTCATCGTCAGGGATTATTAAGTGAGTGGTGAGTAGTGAGTTGCAATGGTGAGGGGTGAATGGTTTTTCATCTCTCTCCTTTCCTCTCACTTTTCGGATTATCGTTATAATTTTATTATTTCTTCCATCTTCACGGATCTGTTTTCCTTCAATGATATACCTGCGGCAAGCCCTATAGCCGTAGCCATTAACCCGTCATGGGCATCTACCGGCGAAGCCGTATCGTTCAGCACACAATCTATAAACGACTGCATGCAGGTGCGGTATGCTTTTTCATAACGTTCCAGGAAAAAGTAGAGTGGTAATGCAGTTTGCCCGCCTTCATTTCCATATTGCATTACATTATCCGGCGTATTGTTTTCTGCTTTTGCCATTCCTTTTGAACCAAATATTTCGAGCCTTTGATCGTACCCGTATACCGTTTTACGACTGTTATCAATTACACCAATAGCACCGTTCTCAAATGTAAGTACGATTACGGCTGTATCTATGTCATTATACTGTTTGATACGGGGATCTATCAGTGCATCTCCTTTTACAAATACTTCTTTTACTTCACTACCCGTAATAAAACGGGCCATATCAAAATCGTGGATGGACATGTCGAGAAAAAGCCCGCCCGATACTTTTACATATTCTAACGGGGGAGGAGCGGGGTCGCGGCTGGTGATCCGCAAAATATGTGGTTCGCCAATGGCATCATTCTTTACCAGTGATCCGATCCTGGCAAAGTTGGGGTCGAACCTCCGGTTAAAGCCCAGCATGAGCTTTACACCGTTTTCCTTTACTGCCTGTTGAGCAGAAAGAATAGCCGTAAGCGTAACATCTAAAGGCTTTTCGCAGAATATATGTTTTTTCGCCTGTGCGGCAGCGATAGTATAAGGCACATGCTGCGGTGTGGGAGCGCAAATAATAACCGCTTCTACATCCGGATGCTCAATCACTTCTTCTGCGCGGGTAGTTACCTGTTTTATGCCCAGGCGCTTGGCATATTCATGTGCACCGGGGGAAACATCAGATGCAATGATCACTTCCGTGTTTTGTGTATTGTACAGCAGGTTGGAGAGGTGTATCTGCCCGATACGCCCGAGCCCGATTACGCCGGTTTTTAATTTTTTTGACATGTTACGATATTGCAATTTGAAATTTGAGATTTGATACCTTACCACTTACATCTTATCACTTACGACTTACCACTAAAACTTCCTGGTCCATTCCTTCAGCCATCTTTCAATCACCACTTTGGTTTGTGTAAAAAATTCAACGGCATGTTTGCCCTGTCCGTGCAGATCGCCAAAGAAACTTTCTTTCCATCCGCTGAAAGGAAACTGTGCTACCGGTGCCGCCACACCTATATTAATACCAATATTTCCTGCGTCTGCTTCATTCCGGAACCTGCGGGCGTGTAATCCGCTACTGGTAAATATGCAGGCCATATTGCCGTACTTGTTGCCATTTACATAAGCAATGGCTTCTTCAATGCTGTTGATATGCATCAGGCTCATTACAGGTCCAAATATTTCGGTGGCGGCAATTTCGCCATAAAGGGGTATATCTTCCAGGATGGTAGGCTGTATAAAATTTCCTTTTTCGTAACCGGAAATTTTAGCATTTCGGCCATCTAATAATAACCTGCCTCCTTCCTGTATACCTTTTTCTATAAGACTGTTCACCCGTGTTTTACTGTCGGCCGTAATTACAGGTCCCATTTGCACGTTTTCGTCCAGTCCAAACCCCGTGCTGCGTTTGCGGCTCATTTCTACCAGGTTCTCCGTGATATTTCTATGCTCCCCAACGGTAATAATGGTAGATGCGGCAAGACAACGCTGACCTGCACAGCCATATACGCTGTCTACCACAATTTGAGTAGTCATGTCTATATCTGCATCGGGCAGGATGATCACCGGATTTTTGGCACCGCCTTGTGCCTGCATCCGTTTGCCATTGGCAGCACCTTTCGCATATACATAACGGGCAATGGCAGACGAACCCACAAAACTTACTGCTTTAATGCCCGGATGTTCGAGTATACCGTCAACAACTTCTTTTCCGCCATGTACCATATTAATTACACCGGCAGGTAAATCTAATTTTGCCACCAGTTCCATTACCCGGGTCATGGTAAGCGGTACTTTTTCTGAAGGTTTGATGATGAATGTATTTCCGCATGCGATAGCATAAGGCAGAAACCAGAAAGGTATCATGCCGGGGAAATTAAAGGGTGAGATGCAGGCGCAAACACCAAGAGGCTGACGGATCATATATTCATCAATACCTAAGGAAATATCTTCCGAAAAATCGCCCTGCATCAACGCGGGTATGCCACAAGCGTTTTCTACATTCTCAATAGCGCGAACCCACTCAGCTTTAGACTCGCCATAAGTTTTTCCTGATTCCAGTGTAATGGTTTTGGAAAGCTCATCAATATTTTCTTCCAGCAATCTTTTTAAATGAAAAAGATACTGGATCCGCTTTCCCGCCGGCAAACGTTTCCAGGTAGCAAAAGCATTTTCAGATGACTGAACTGCCGCATCCACATCGGCGGAAGTACCCGAAGGAACTTGAGCGAGTGCCTCCTGGCTGGCAGGATTTACTACATTCACATAGATGGTTGCACTGCTGCTTACCCATTGTCCGTTGATATAATTTCTTAATTTTTCCATATTATGTTGTATTAACTTTAATCTGTGGATTGTATGTAAAGATGATCAACTATTGGCGATCAGCCATCAGCGGTATGGGTTGCTGTTATACTTCCCTGAAACCTGAAACTTGTAACCTGCACCCTGAAACCATTCATGGTCTGATGCTCCTTCGTCGCGTACCGATCACAGTATTTTCACAGCCCGCCCCGTTCATCTGTAAACTGCATCACCTCTTCCAGCGTTGGCATAAAGTTAGCGCAGCCTTCCCGCGTAACAATAATAGCACCGCAGGCGTTGCCCATGCGCACACTTTTGTAAAGATCCCATCCGCTTAGATAACCATATGAAAATCCTCCTGCAAAGGCATCGCCCGCACCCAGGACGTTCAACACTTCTACCGGGAAGCCGGGAACCTTCACTTCTGCTTTTCCCTTTTCAAATACAGAAGCTCCGTCTTTTCCTCTTTTTACGATGAGGGTATCAACACCGGTATCTATGATATTTTGTATGGCTTTATCAATATTGCCTTTTATTTCCGGGGCGGATATTTGCTGATGTTTGATGGATACCTGGCTGATATCGGTAAGATAGGCCGCCAGTATTTCTTCTTCAGTACCTATTACTATATTAAACTGTGGTAAAAT
>CAMPJQ010000199.1 GCA_946886925.1 uncultured Terrimonas sp. | reverse complement strand
GGTTATACGAATTTGACCATTACCTGGATATTATCCGGAAGAAAGGGCGGCAGGAGTTTCTAACGGCTCCTCCGGAAAATTTCAGTCGCGTTCTTCACGATTATTCCAATGAGCAAAAAGGATTCATGCTTTGGAAAGATATGCTGGGAGAAAGGTTGATCTGAATGCGAGGGTTAAGATAGAGCAATAGTTTATGGAAAAAGCAATATGACGAAAGTCCGCGTTGACCGTCTTGGCCGGGAAAATGAACGAAACGATCTTAGTAGAATCAAACTCCAAAATGAAATACTAATTAATTTAGTATCTTCGGTTATGTTTTTTATTGCCGATCTGCATACACATTCGCATTATGCCGCAGCTACCAGTAAATTTCTCTGCCTGGAGACCATATACCAATGGGCATTGATAAAGGGCATTGATGTGGTGAGCACGGGCGACTTTACGCATCCGGCATGGATAAAAGAGCTGGAAGAAAAATTACAGTCTGCGGGCAATGGGTTTTTTACATTAAAGCAAGAGCCCGAATTAACCGTGCTCCCCGGTGCTAAGCCACAGGGCAGAACCGTTTACTTCTGCCTGTCAACGGAAGTAAATTGCGAATATGTAATAAACGGCAAACAGTATAAAAACCACCATTTGATCTATGCCCCGGATTTTGAAACTGCCCGTTGTATCAACAAAGCCCTTGCAGGCTATGGCGATCTTTCATCTGATGGCCGGCCAACGCTTTTATTAACGGCGCACGAATTGCTGAAAATAGTATTGGATATTGCGCCCAGGGCCTTTTTTGTGCCCGCACATATATGGACACCCTGGTTTTCAACGCTGGGCTCAAAGAACGGACACGCTACGCTTCACGATTGTTTTAAAGATGTTGCGAAGGAACTGTTTGCTGTGGAAACAAGTCTTTCTGCAGATCCGCTCATGTGCCGCCGGTATGCAGAACTGGACGGGTTAACCCTGCTTTCCAACTCCGACGCGCATTCCGCCCACAAGTTGGGCAGGGAAGTGAACCTGCTTGATACAGAACTGGGTTATGACGCGATGTTCCATGCCATTAAAACAAAACAGGGGTTCTCCGGAACCTGGGAATACTATCCGCAGCGCGGCAAATATTTCAACGATGGTCACCGCAATTGCAATATATCTTTTGGCGCAGAAGAAGTGCACGATGCTGCCTGCCCAGTGTGCCAAAAGCCGTTGACCATTGGCGTTGCACACCGTGTGGAACAGTTGGCCAACCGTTGCGAACAGGAAGCGGCCGGCCAGGCTCAGCCCTTCAAATACGTATTGCCATTACCCGAAATATTTGCTGAGATCGCAGGCTTTAGCGAAAGCAGCTTAAAGGTAGCCGCACTGTATGCAAAAGCGATATCGCATTTTGGTACGGAGTTCAATATTTTGCACCAGGCGCCCATACAGAATATTCAGCATTACCATCGTCAACTATCAGTTGCTATTGATCGCCTCCGTCAAAATAAAAAGAATTTCACCGCAGGTTATGATGGCGCTCATGGCCGCATCTGGTTTTTTGATAAAACGGAATTAAATACAAAACCCGAACAGATGCTTTTGTTTTAATGATATGAGCCAACTATCGGATTCGAACCGACGACCCTTTCATTACGAATGAAATGCTCTACCAGCTGAGCTAAGTTGGCTTAAACACTATGCTGTAAAATAAGATCAGTATTGTAACAGCTATTTACCCACTGCCATACCACCAATGGTACACAGCAATCCGGCAAAAATACTTAAACCCGTATATAATGAAAACTGGAGATAATGCCCGTTTTTCAATAATTCTATATTCTCGTACGAAAAACTGGAGAAAGTGGTGTAACCGCCACAAAGCCCGGTAATTAAAAACAGGCGCCATTCAAAATTCAGCATATTTTCCCTGGAAGCAAGTGCATAAAACAGCCCTATCAAAAAGCAGCCGGTAATGTTTACGATAAAGGTTCCGGCAGGAAATACCATATTAGTATGCCTGCTTACCGACCACTGCACTATGTAGCGCAGTATACTGCCAATACCGCCGCCAATTCCTATAAAGAGTAATTGTTTGAGCATATCATTCAAAATAAAGCCTTCATACAAAAGGAGTACAAAAAAAAGAATATTCCGGGAAAACTTTTGTTTTTTTAAAATTAATCGTAATATTGCGATATAATTTCAAAAATGGGAGCAACAAAGGCAGACGAATTTTCGGTAAAGGATAACAGGGTAGCAAGGTATGCCAGGGCACTGGCACATCCCGCACGTGTGGCCATATTGAAGTTATTGATCAATAAGCAGGCCTGTATATGCGGTGATATAGTGGATGAACTACCACTATCGCAAAGCACAGTATCGCAGCATTTAAAAGAGTTGAAAACATCTGGATTAATAAAAGGAGATATAGAAGGGGTGAAGGTTTGTTATTGTATAGATGAAGCGGAATGGAATATCGCCAAAAATTACATGAACGATTTGTTTTCGGCATACAAAGTCAATGCAGAGAAATGCTGCTGATTTTTTTTGACCCAATTAATCGTAATATTTCGATTATACGTTTTAAATTTAAAATATGTCAACACAGGAACAGCTCAAAGCAATAGTAAGGCAGAAATACAGTGAAATTGCCTTGCAGGATAGGGAAACCAATCAATCGTCGTGTTGCGGCGCCGGCGGTTGCTCAACTGAAGTATATAATATTATGACCGATGATTACAGCAAAGTGAAAGGATATACGCCTGATGCCGATTTAGGGCTGGGCTGCGGACTGCCCACGCAGTTCGCCAAAATAAAGGAGGGCGATACGGTCATTGACCTGGGCAGCGGGGCCGGCAATGATTGTTTTGTGGCAAGAGCGGAAACCGGTGCATCTGGTAAGATAATTGGTATTGACTTTACACCCGCTATGATTGTAAAAGCAAAAGCGAATGCTGAAAACCTTGGCTATACCAATGTGGAATTCAGGCAGGGAGATATTGACAATATGCCTGTTGCTGCCGATATAGCGGATGTTATTGTAAGCAATTGTGTGCTTAACCTTGTACCCGACAAAGCCAAAGTGTTTAAAGAAATATTCAGGGTGCTGAAGCCGGGCGGTCATTTCAGTATTTCAGATATCGTACTGGTGGGTGAGCTTCCCGGCAATCTTAAAAAAGATGCCGAAATGTATGCGGGTTGCGTGGCGGGCGCTATCCAAAAGGAGACGTACCTGGAATTGATACACGCGAATGGGTTTAAAAATATAGTGCTGCAAAAAGAAAAGCCTGTTATCATTCCGGACGATATACTAAAAAATTATTTGAATGAAGATGAAATGGCTGATTTTAAAGCAGGTCACACCGGTATATTCAGTATTACCGTATATGCCGATAAGCCTGTAGAAGCAAAAGATGCCTGCTGTGGTTCGGGATGCTGCCAGTAATCTTTAAAATTAAAGGGATGAAGAAAATTTTAGTACTCTGTACAGGTAACAGTTGCCGCAGCCAGATAGCGGAAGGATACCTAAAGCATTTTGCAGGTGATAAGGCACTAGTATACAGCGCAGGAATAGAAACGCATGGCGTAAACCCGCGTGCCATAGCCATTATGAAGGAAGATGGAATAGATATTTCAAAGCATACTTCCAATAATATGGAGGAATACCGGAGTATTGGTTTTGATTATATTATAACGGTTTGTGACAATGCCAGGGAGCGCTGCCCGGTTTTTCCTTCAACCGCACTGCAGTTTCATCATAATTTCCCGGATCCTGCAAAGGCAAAAGGCACTGAAGAGGAGATCATGCAGCAGTTCAGAGAGGTAAGGGATATGATAAAAGCTTATGCAGATGATTTTGTGAAGGAGAATATACCATATTAGGAATTCAAGGCTGCCTGCGCATCATTTTAGGATTACCTTTTTAGCCGCGGATTCGCAGATGATTTCTGCGAATCCGCGGTGATTGTTTTAAAAGGATACTACAGACAGCATGATCGTGTCTGCATATCAAACTTTGTGCTGTTTGTTCTGTATCAGCCTTTTTTATTTTCTTCTTTGAATTTTTTATCGGCAGCGGCTGCTTTTTCAAAGTCAAGCACCACACCATTAATGCAGTACCGCAGACCGGTAGGCGGTGGTCCGTCTTCAAATACATGCCCCAGGTGTCCTTTACAACGGCCACACATTACTTCGGTTCTTTCCATTCCTGCTGTATGATCGGGAGCATAAATTATACTGCCTTTGGTAACAGGCTCGTAAAAGCTTGGCCAGCCGCAGCCGCTTTCAAATTTGGTATCGCTTCTGAATAAGGGATTGCCGCAGGCTGCACAATAATAGGTTCCCACATCGCTGAACTTTTCGTACTTACTGCTCCATGGCCTTTCCGTTCCTTTTTGCCTTGCTATATAATATACATCTTCGGGCAAAACTTTTTTCCACTCTTCGTCGCTAAGCGTAACCTTCGACTTGTCGGAACGGGAGTACACTTTGTTTTTATTATTTGTATCCATATGTGCTGATGATTTTTTTTGAGGTGGTTGCGAAAAACTGCACTGGCAAAAGATCATGGGCGCTAATAATAGTGTAAAAAGAGATTTTATATGCATGATCTGTAATTTTCAGGTTTAAACAAATTTACGAAACAATACCAACTATGGTATATACGATGTTCGACCTGGAAAAATCAATCTCCTGTTATATATTATGTTAAAAATAATTTAAAAAGATACTTTTGCAGCAAAACCATCAGCATGTCATTAGAAGATGATATCCGCCAGTCTTCATTCCGCAATGAGCACCAAAAGGGCATTATTAATATGATTTACACCTGCAACTGGATCATCGAACGACAGAAAAATTTTTTCGACCAGGAAAATATAACACTTCAGCAATTCAATATTCTCCGCATACTCAGGGGTTCTTATCCAAAGCCTATTTCTACACTGCAGATCAGGGAAAGAATGCTCGATAAAATGAGCGACACCAGCCGTATTGTAGACCGGCTGGTTATAAAAGAACTGGCAACTAAAAAACCCTCTCTCACCGATAAACGCCTTGTAGACATTGCCATTACTTCCAGGGGCATTGCTATGCTGGAACGTTTGGATCGAAAAAATGAAGAAATGGATTCTCTTTTGCAAGCCCTCTCGGAACGGGAAGTGAAAATACTGAACCAATTGTTAGATAAGATCAGAAAATCAGATTGATGTATCTTCATGCCATGTGATTTTAAATTTATTGCAGGATGCAGACGAGAAGGGCTGTAAATAGAGTCTTAAATTTTAAAATGCACATTCACGTTTTTGTTTATTCCTTTATTATTGCTGCATGAAAGTTCTGCTTATTTTCTGGGCTGCTGTTTATCCTTTTGTTTTTTGTGTTGCACAACCTAAATATGAGTTTCGTGCCGCCTGGATTGCCACTGTAGACAATATTGATTGGCCATCGAAGGGAAATTATAATTCGGACAGCCAGAAAGCGGAGTATAAGAAACTGCTGGATATGCATGTGCAAAATGGCATGAACGCGGTTATTGTACAGATTCGTCCAGCAACAGATGCTTTTTATCCGTCGCCTTATGAGCCCTGGAGTGAATGGCTTACGGGCAAGCAGGGCCGACCTCCTGTACCCTATTACGATCCGCTTCAGTTTATGATTGAAGAGGCCCATAAAAGAGGACTGGAATTTCATGCATGGTGTAATCCCTACAGAGCGGAATTGCAGATCGGCAAATCCTCCATTTCACCCACTCATATTACCAAAGTGCATCCCGAATGGTTTGTGGCCTATGGAGGGAAACGGTATTTTGATC
>CAMPJQ010000198.1 GCA_946886925.1 uncultured Terrimonas sp. | reverse complement strand
ATGGGCACGCAAAATGGCGGTGTATGCCGCTATGATTGACCGGATGGACCAGAACATCGGCCGATTGATACAAACCTTAAAGCACAATGATCAGTACAACAATACACTGATTCTTTTCATTTCTGATAATGGCGGTTGCGCTGAGAATGTAGACAAACGGAATTTTAATGATCCCACAAAAAAGATAGGCGAAAAAGGATCCTATCTCACTTATGATATGCCATGGGCCAATGTATCGAATACACCCTTTAAAAAGTACAAAAGATTTATGCATGAAGGCGGAATGATCTCTCCCTGCATTGTCCAGTGGCCTCAAAAAATACAACCGGCAAAGGGATATGTAGACGGACCTGCACACGTAATTGATTTGCTGCCCACGGCTTTGGAATTGGCGGGGGTAAAGGCAAAGGATCTTCCCGGTGAAAGTTTGTCGTGGTTGTGGAATGGGAAAAACGTTGAAAGCAGAACCCTGTACTGGGAACACGAAGGCAACAAGGCCATCCGCAAAGGAAATCTGAAATTGTTGCGTGACCTGGAAGACCCCGCATGGGAGCTTTATGATCTTTCAAAAGACCCGGCTGAAACCAATAACCTCGCGACAGCGAAACCTGGATTGGTTAGTGAGATGATGACGGAGTACCAGGCATGGGCAGATAAAGTGGGGGTGAAAAATACAAAGTAATATGGTGAGAGGGGAGAGGGAGGTGAGGGGAGAAAGGTGAGAGGAGCAAATAAGAATAGCAACGTTGAAAAAAATATTATGCTGAATAACAAATACATTTTTTTGTTGATTGTCTGCTTGAGCGGCGGTTATGTTCAGGCAATGGATACAACCATTACTGCCTATGGTGCAGTTGCAGACGGAAGAACCATCAACACACAGTTTATCCAGAAAGCGATTGATGATGTAGCTGCATCGGGTGGCGGAAGAGTTGTGGTGCCGCCCGGAAATTTTATGACCGGTACACTTTTTTTAAAATCGGGTGTTGACCTGCATGTTAGCCTGGGTGCTGCTTTACTGGGTTCTCATGTTACGGATGATTACCAGAAATTGTATGGACGCGCAGCTTTGATCCTTGCAAATGCGCAGCACCATATCGCTGTTTCGGGTGAAGGAATTATTGACGGACAGGGCCAGGAACTGATGCTGGATATCTTTAAAAAGTTAAGAAGCGGGCAGATCAAACATGACTCCTCCTGGCTTTTTAAAAGACCGTCGGAGGGGGGAAGAGCCATGATACTCCATTTCAGGGGATGTACAGATGTATCGGTTACGGGCATCACTTTAAAAAATGCATCCAACTGGGTACAGGATTACCGGGAATGCGACGGGGTGCTGATCAGTAAAATAACAGTGCAAAGCACAGCTTACTGGAACAATGACGGAATAGATGTTACCGATTCAAAAAATGTACGGATAACCCATTGCTTTATCAACGCGGCGGATGATGCGCTTTGTTTAAAATCGGAAAACCCCGAAAGCTTCTGCGAAAACATTTTTGTTGACAGTTGTACTTTACGGTCGAGTGCCAGCGGACTAAAATTTGGAACAGCCAGCCGGGGAGGTTTCAGGAATATTAAAATAAGAAACCTCACCATTTACGACACCTACCGCTCTGCAATAGCATTGGAATCTGTTGATGGTGGCTTCCTCGAAAATATAGATATCCGCAATGTAGTTGCCGTAAATACCGGCAATGCCATTTTTATCCGCCGTGGTCGCCGCAACACAACCGGGGCGGTAGGTACGCTGAAAGGAATTTATATTGCCAATGTAAAGGTACAGGTACCCTTCTTAAAACCCGACCAGGGTTATCCCCTGGAAGGTCCGCCCGATCATTTGCGCCCGGGTATAGATAAAACACCAAAAAGACCATCCAGCTTTCATATATATGGCCATCCTTTTTTACCGTATAACCTGATCCCTTCTTCCATAGTTGGCCTGCCCGGTTACCCGGTAGAGGATGTTACACTTGAAAACATTGAGATCAGTTATGGCGGAGGTGGAAGTAAGGACGTCGCTCATATACCACTTCATGCGGTCACTTCCATTCCTGAAAATGAAGCCAACTACCCCGAGTTTTCGATGTTCGGCGAATTGCCCTCATGGGGATTTTATATACGTCATGCAAGGGGAATAAAAATGAAAAATGTAAAGCTGAGTTTTGTTGATGATGATTTCAGACCTGCTATGGTGCTCGACGATGTAAGCAATATTGATTTAACAGGGGTTCAGATTCCCACCGCAACGGAAATGCCAATGATACTTTTAAACAACACATCGGATGTAACCATTAAAAACTTAAGCATTCCCGTAAGCAAAGAAAAAGCCATCATCAAATCAAATTATAAATAGCGTTATCTAAAATCATGAGCATATCAAAATTTTTAGTATTTCTTTTTTTATCTGTACCAGCAACAGCTTCATTCGCTCAGCCCACCGATGTCTGGCTTGACGATCTTACCATCCAAAGTTATTCGGAAGGAATAAGACCGGTTGCCGTTAAAGCAAATTATGCCGGCAATCCCATGCGCATGAACGACATTGATTACAACCGCGGCATTGGCGTTCAATCCGTTTGTGTACTGTCTTTTTACCTGCAGGGCAATGCCAGGCAATTTACCGCTGAAATAGGCAGGGATGACGAAGGCAATAAGGACATTCCGGTAAAATTTTACGTGGTGGGCGACAAAAAAATATTGTATGAAAGTGGTGAAGTAAAAATGGGGGATGCTCCTCAAAAAGTATCAGTAAATCTTGAAGGCATTCAAAGGCTGGGGCTATTGGTAACCGATGATTTGGGCAACGCCCGCAACAACAGAACCTATTCCAATTGGGCCAACGCAAAGCTGGTCATGAACAACAATCAGGTTCCTGAACATATTCCCAATGATGGTGAAAAGTATATTTTAACTCCGCCATCGCCGCAATTTCCGAGGATCAATTCAGCAAAATTTTTTGGTGCAACTCCCGGTCATCCATTTTTATATACCATAGCGGCAACCGGCAGCCGCCCCATGCAGTTCTCTGCGGCCAATTTGCCCCGCGGGCTAACCCTTGATTCGAAAACCGGGATCATTACAGGAACCGTGAAAAAAGGGGGCAGCTATATAGCCACACTTAAAGCAAAAAATGCTTTTGGTGAAGCAACAAAACAATTGCAGATAAAAATAGGAGATACCATAGCCCTCACTCCGCCTATTGGCTGGAACGGCTGGAACTCATGGGCACAGCATATAGACAGGGAAAAGGTGATCGCCTCTGCAGACGCCATGGTGAAAATGGGGCTGCGTGATCACGGATGGACCTATATCAATATTGATGACGCCTGGCAGGGAAAACGGGGCGGGGAAAACAATGCCCTTCAGCCCAATGAAAAATTTCCGCGGTTCAAAGAAATGGTAGATTATATTCATTCGCTCGGACTGAAGGCAGGATTGTATTCAACCCCCTATATATCCAGCTATGGCGGTTATGTAGGCGCTTCGTCCGATTTTGAAAAAGGCGGAGAAACACATGAATCCATTATAGTGAACCGCCGTTCCTTTAACCGTATTGCCAAATACAGGTTTGAAACAAACGATGCTTTGCAAATGGCGGAATGGGGCTTCGATTTTTTGAAATACGACTGGCGTATAGATGTAAATTCCGCTGAGCGAATGTCGGCAGCATTGAAAAAATCGGGCAGAGATATCGTATTGAGCTTATCCAATTCTGCGCCTTTCGAAAAAATAAATGACTGGATGCGTGTATCCAATATGTATCGCACGGGACCCGATATCAGGGATAGCTGGACTTCACTTTACTTAACCACATTCTCTCTTGATAAATGGGGTGCATACAACGGACCGGGGCATTGGAGCGATGCCGATATGATGATCGTTGGCAATGTTTCCACCGGGCCGCGCCTGCATCCTACGAGGCTAACCCCCGATGAACAATACAGTCATGTGAGTTTGTTCAGCATGATGGCGGCGCCCTTATTGATTGGTTGCCCCATTGAGCAACTGGATGCTTTTACGCTGAACCTGCTTACCAATGATGAAGTAATTGAGATCAATCAGGATCCCCTGGGAAAAGCAGGACGCTTGATATATGAGGAAGATGGGGTACAGGGTTGGTTAAAACCATTAGAAGATGGCTCTTATGCAGTAGGATTGTTTAATACCGATGGGTTTGGCACAACGCCGCAATCCTATTTCCGCTGGGGCGATGAAACGGCAAAATCGTATGAATTTGATTTTGCCAAAGCTGGTTTAAAAGGAAAATGGAAACTAAGGGATGTATGGAGGCAAAAAGATATAGGTGAATACAGCGGCTCATTTAAAACCAGTATTCCGCATCATGGCGTGGTATTGCTCAGGTGCTTCCCGGGTCAATAACCCATATCCGTTGCGTAATGATCCGGTATTCGTTACCGGGTAGAATTTCTTACGATGAGCTCTGATTTAAAAATGGTTTTATCAAGCGTTAAGTGGATCGGTTTTTTCTCAATTATTTTAAATAGTATGGAAGTTGCCGCCCTGCCTATTTCATACGCCGGTTGGGTAATGGTTGTCATGGAAGGGTTCAGGAGCGCAGCCGTTCGTAAATTGCTGAAACTGATGATCTTGATTTCTTCCGGGATTTTTAAGTTTAATTCTTCACATATTTTATAAGTTGAAATAGCGTCTTTTTCTACCGAAGCAAATATACCATCTGGCCGGTTTGTGCTGCTTAACAGTTCCCGGATTAGCCGGCTGTTGTTTTCCTCATCGTTGCTGCACTGGATGATCATACTGCTGTCTGTTTCCAATCCATTTTTTTTCATGGAATCGAGGTAACCGCCCATTCTTCTTTTGCCGATGGATAAAGAAGGTGAAATTGAAATGAATGCAATGCGTTTACAGCCCTTTTCAATCAGGTGCTCGGTAGCGCAGAATCCGCCACCGTAATCATCCGTTGTGATCTTCGGGGAATCAATATCATCGGCCACCCTGTCGAAAAATACGAGCGGTATGTCCTTCTTTTTTAGTCCTTCCAGATGGGTAGTGTTTACCGTTTGATTGGATATGGAGATCAATATACCGTCTACTCTTCCATTTTGCAGGAGATTGGTGATGGCGATTTCTTTTTTTATTTCCTCATGCGTGAGGTAAATTAAAACATGGTATCCTTTTTCCTGTGCAATGGATTCGATACCCTTAATAACCAGGCAGAAAAAATTATTATCAATTTCCGGTATTACTACGGCAATGGTTTTGCTTTTTTGTTTTCTTAGGCTACTGGCAAACGGGTTGGCCTCATAATTTAACTCCGCGGCCTTTGCCAGTACTTTTTTTTTGGTGGAGCTGCTTATCTCATGGCTGTCCCTTAAGGCTTTGGAAACAGTAGAAATGGATAAATTGAGTTCTTTGGCTAATTGTATAAGTTTCATACGCACAGTGTGGTTTGGCAATTAATGAAGGCACAACTTACTTTTTTCAAAAAAGCCCATAAGAAAGGTCGTACATTAGGGATGAAAGTAAGGTTTAAACTTACGAAATTTATTGTAGAACCGATGTGTATATTTTTCTGTGGGCAGTGAAGACCTGTATGCCGGTACAAATAAGCGCTTTCCCAGTTTCGCGGAGGCTCACGCTGCGCTTCTTATTCAAATGGCGAAGGTCGTAGCGGGACGAATAAAAAATTTCAATTTTAGTTGAACTTTATTTTTTGTACCAGGTCACTAAAATATTGCGGAGACCAAATTTCAATCATTTTATCATCCGGTATAAAACGAACAATATCGTTTCGGATACTGTTAAAAG
>CAMPJQ010000197.1 GCA_946886925.1 uncultured Terrimonas sp. | reverse complement strand
TTATTAGCCAGCTTGTGGATATCAACGATTTTTAAAAAGCAGGTCAATAGAAAACGCTGGTTTTAGATTTTTGACGATGCGATTTTACAGGTATTGTGAAGCAGTTCAAAAAAAGATTTTCATCTCCTTTATCAAATCATTGGCTGAATGCAGGATGACAACTCTATTCGCAAACTGTTGATGCCACTGCATCAACAGCGATTCATTTAATTAGTTGTTCCGCTGAAGGAGATAAAGTGCATTCTCCAATTTACTTTAGTGAAGTTGTGTAAGCTGCTTTACTTTTGCTAAAACTTCCCGCATGAAATTTCCATCTCCGGTTTCCGTTCAATGGATTGCAGCACTAATAAACGCCAAAGCAGAAGGTAATATTAACGGTTCCGTAACGGGTATAAATGAAATTCACAGGGTGGAACCCGGCGATATTGTATTTGTAGATCATCCAAAGTATTACGATAAGTGCATCAACTCATCTGCAACCTGCATCATTATTAATAGTGTAACCAACTTTCCGGATCACAAAACATTACTGGTAACAGAACAGCCCTTTGAGGCATATCTTACAATCGTTCGCCATTTCAGACCATACACGCCTGCTGTAAAAGCAATAAGCGACTCGGCACTCATTGGAGAAAGAACGATCATTGCACCGGGTGCAGTTATTGGGAATCATGTAACTGTTGGCAGCGATTGCATCATTCATCCCAATGTTACCATTCTGGATCATTGCGTAATTGGTAATAATGTAATTATACAGCCAGGTACGGTAATTGGCTCTGATGCTTTTTATTATAACAGCAAAAAAAACCGTGAGGTGTGGTATAGGAAAATGGAGAGTTGCGGACGTGTGGTAATAGAAGATAATGTGGAAATTGGAGCGGGCTGCACCATTGATCGTGGCGTAACGAATGATACTGTAATTGGCCGTGGCACCAAAATGGACAACATGGTGCATATAGGCCACGATACCATTATTGGTAAGAATTGTTTGCTGGCGGCGCAGGTTGGCATAGCGGGTGGTGTTGAAATCGGGAACGGCGTAACATTATGGGGGCAGGTGGGCGTAAGCAAAACATTAACTATAGAAGATGATGTGACTGTGCTTGCACAAAGCGGTGTTGGGGGATTGTTAGAAAAAGGTAAAACCTATTTTGGAACCCCTGCCGACGATGCGCGAATAAAAAAACGCGAATTGGTTTGGATAAAACGTATACCGGAAATATGGAAGAAGGTAATGAACAATAGGGAATAGGAAATACTGCTCACTATTCACTTTGTGAAACGATAAATTATTCATCTCTCATCTTTCACGTTTCTCTCACCTTTCACCTCTCACTGTAAATTGTTTTCCTCAGGAACAGTTCCTTCCACCGGTACTTGTTCTTCTTTTTCAGGCTCAGGCTCACTGTTCATCTTAGCCCTCATCTCCTCCTCAATCCTTGCTCTCTTCTCCTCAATCCTTGCTCTCATCTCCTCAATGGTGTTTCTGTCCGGGTAATAATCATAGGGAAGGAAATCCGCCATTTTTTCCCAGGCCCAGTAACCCAGCGTAAGCACATCTTTCTGATCAAAGAAATACCCGTTTTCTTCGATGATAATTCCATTGGCCAAATCCAGTATGGATATCTGGATGGGAGTGCTCATCGGTAATTTATTTGCTGCCAGGTAAGCAGGATCGGGTTTTTCTTTTGAATATACTACCCTTAGTTTTCCTGGAAAAAAGAGTCCAACTCTTTTGAAATCCATTGTATCGTAGTAAACCGTATCATAAGGATTGTATATAGGAGACGCCTGGGTGGTACCATCGTTAATGAGTTCAACCTTATAGCCATCGCCGTTCAATGTGCTGTCGTGGTATGCACGAAGAAACTGGAGCACCGAACCGTTGTATGCCATTTTTCTTTTTTCCTGCCATAGCAGCATTTCCTCTTCGCTGCCTTCCATTTGCTCGTAAAAGGGATAGCCTGCATACAGTGTTTTTCCATTGCTGTATTCATGCACAAAAGAATCCAGTTGGTATTTAATGGTATAGCCCAGGGCTTTGTTGTTGATGACAAGAACAGAATCGCCGGTAACTTTCAGCCGCTTCCTTTTCCTGCTGTAAAAGAAACGCAACGCTTCGGGGTTTTCAATCTCACATTCTTTGCTGTTAGCGGTTCTGCCTATAAAATTGTCTGTGAGGAACTGTCCATATTTTTCCCAACCATTGTGCACTTCATTGGTTGCCACAATGGCCACTTCTTCGAGGCTCTTTTCTTTTTGTTGTAGTGCTATGATAAGATCGGCAGCTTCGGGCATTGTATTGCTGATGCGTATAGATTGTGTTTCCAGTCCCATAAAGGAAACCACCAGGTCGTAACCACCATTGCTTAAGGTGAGTTGAAATTCGCCGTTTGCATTCGTTAATGTTCCTATCGTGGTATTCTGGCAAAATACCGAAGCGCCCTGCAAAGGTTGTTGAGTAGCGGAATCTATTACTTTTCCTGCAACCCGAAAGTTATTTTGCGCAAAAGCAACAATAGGGATAAACAGTACGGGTAATAATTTTACAATTCTTATCATTGGGTAATAATTATAAGTGCTTATAGATGCATGATGAAAGCGGTTTGTTGGATTTCGCTTACCTCCAACTGTGAAATGACAAATGCCTTGCCATTTTATGGTTTACATAAAATATATAATAACATTAACGAGGTATAATTATTGCATTGTTTTATACGCATTACAGTATTCTTCAATGGTTTGCTGCAATGGCTTGTAGGCAAAATGGGGCAAGGCGCCCAGGAGTTTGCTGCTATCAAAGTAAACTTTCCGCCGTGCAGTATCTGCTGCTTCTTTGGTAAGCAGAGGCTCACTTCCTGTAAAAAAGCCTCTTATTTTTTCTATCCGCCATAATAAACCGGCCATGTAAGGGGCTGCTTTTTTATGAGGGGGTGTTTTGTTAAAAGCGAGCGCCATTTCTGTAAACACTTTTTTAAAAGGCCAGTTTTCTGCACTAATGATAAATCTTTCATTGGTAACATCACTTTCCATTAGCATTATCATGGCTTTTGCAACATCAGCGGCATCTACAAAACCGCTGATGCCTTCAGTATACCAGGGAAATTGTTTCCAGGCCTTTTTAAAAATAGCCGATGATCCTGTTTCCCAATTTCCTGCACCTAAAATAAGAGTAGGGTTTACAATTACCGCATTCAACCCTTCACTTATACCCCGCCAAACTTCCAGTTCTGCAAAATATTTACTGCGGCCATAATTGGAATTATTGCTTTCTTCCTCCCATTTGGTTTCTTCGGTTACCAGCATGCCATTGCGTTTGCGCCCCATTGCCGATACGGAACTTACATGTACCATTTTTTGTATACCCGCCTTAAGCGCTGCATTTACAATATTGGCGGTACCTTCTGCATTTACTTTAAGCAGCTCGTATTTTTTTTTAGGATTAAAAGATACCGTAGCCGCGCAATGATATACCTGGTTTACCTGCTGCATTATTTCCTCCAGCAATGCGATATCATGAATATCGCCTTTTATCCATTGTACCTGGTTTGAGTAACTGGTTTGGGGAATTTCTTTCCTGTACAATGCGCTTACTTTTTTTCCACGGGCAACGAGCTCGCGCAGAAGATAACTGCCCAATAAACCTGTGCCGCCCGTAACAAAAATCATTTGGATTCGAGATTTATGATCCGCCACGGCGGACAAGTTTGATATTTATGATCTTGCTGTAGCAGACAGCTTTAAGATTCGCACATTGACCCATTTTCAATTTTCTCACACTTCCACATTCCTATTCCTATACCACACCGGTAAACTGTTTCAAAAAACGCACATCATTTTCACTGAACAGCCGGATATCGTTAATACCATATTTTAAAAGAGCGGGGCGTTCTACACCCATTCCAAATGCAAAACCGGTATATTTAGCGGGGTCAATATTGCAGTGTTCCAGTACTTTAGGGTGCACCATGCCGCAGCCCAGTATTTCCAGCCAGCCGGTGTATTTGCACACATTACAGCCTTTACCCTTACACAACTGGCAGCTAATATCCATTTCGGCACTCGGCTCGGTAAAAGGAAAATAGCTGGGCCGAAAGCGTACGCTCACATCGTTGCCATACATTTCTTTTACAAAAAAGTAAAGTGTTTGCTTCAGGTCTGCGAAGGAAACATTTTCATCAATGTATAAGCCTTCTACCTGGTGAAAAAAGCAATGGCTGCGGGCGCTGATGGTTTCATTGCGGTATACTCGTCCGGGGCAAATAATACGCAAAGGCAAAATGCCTTTTTCCATTTCCCTGATCTGGATATTGCTGGTGTGTGTGCGCAGCAGCCAGGCAGGATCGGTTGAAATATAAAATGTATCCTGCATATCGCGGGCAGGATGATATTCGGGTAAATTGAGCGCGGTAAAATTGTGCCAGTCATCTTCAATCTCGGGTCCCTCGGCAACTGAGAACCCCAGTCGCTGGAAAATAGAAACGATGCGATTGCGCATCATGCTGATGGGATGGCGGCTGCCCACAGGAATAGTATCACCAGGCAGGCTCAGATCAATAGCGGCAACAGATGATTGCTGTCCGTTCGACCCAGCTTCTTTGAGAGCGCTATACCTGGCTTCTGTAAACTGTTTAAAGTCGTTTAATATCTGGCCAAATTCCTTTTTGCGGTCTGCAGGTACATTTTTCATCTCACCCATCAGGTTTTTTACCAAACCTTTGGTACCCAGGTAAGTAATGCGAAATTGTTCTGCAGCTTCAGCACCGGTACCGGCATAATCGTTTATTTCCCGGCGGTATGCCTCAATTTTTTGTAACAACGCTTCCATTGCGCGAAGATATGAAAAGGAAAATCTTTAATACAGATCATCCAGCTTCATCTTCAGGTATTTGGTTACGCTCCGGTGGGTGCTAATGAAAGTAATAACGATTCCTATAATAATGAGCCCCAGGAATAAAATGGCCAGCAGGGTGTAATCGCGCAGCGCTTTAATTTCGGGCAGCCATCTTTCAACACTAAAAATAAAGATAAGCACAACTACTATTGCGATGAGGGCGCTTACAAAGCCATTTGCCACTGCTTTTAAATCAAAAGGCTTGGAAATAAACCACCTTGTGGCCCCTACCATTTGCATGGTTTTAATTAAAAAGCGATTGCTGAACATAGCCAGCTTAATTGTATTATCAATAAGTATAAGTACCAGTATGCCCAGCAATGTTACTGCTCCCAGCAAAACCCAGCCCACCTTGCGCACTACGTTATTGAGGTTGCTCACCACTTCATCGGGATACCTGATATCACTCACAATAATGTTTTGCGAAAGATCTGCCGTTATATTGGTAAGGGTGTCTTTGTTTACGTATTCCGACTTAAGGTTAAAGTCAATGCTTGCGGGCAGGGGATTATAATCCAGCACTTTATTCCAGTCTTCATTGCCTTCTTTAATAAACTTCTCCTTGGCCATTTCTTTCGTAACGTGCTCGGCTGCGGAGGCATAAGGTTTTGACCTGATATAAGAGATTAAACTGTCAATATCTGCCTGGGGTGCATTTTCCCGCAGGTATACCTGTACCTGAACACTTCCGCGGAAATAACGTTCGAGCTTGCTTCCATTAATAACAAACCAGCCTAAGATACCTACAAGTATGAGCAGAGACGCTACACCAAGAATGCTAAAGAAATAAGAAGGTTTGCTCCTTCTCATGGAAGTTTTACTGATTTCAATCATTGAAACAGGATTAAATAAGTTCTGTAAACGATAGCATTTTGTCTAAAAAGAGAAAAAGCAGCTTTCGCCTTTTATCTTTCAAACAT
>CAMPJQ010000196.1 GCA_946886925.1 uncultured Terrimonas sp. | reverse complement strand
TGGTGTGGGACATGAAGCCATAAACTGATGCGAAAGTAAAATGAAAGAAACACAAAAAGCATTCTGATAAGAAAGCATTATTAATAATCAAAAAAATGCCAGGCGGATGGTCCACGTTCGGAAAAAGGAACGAATTCGGGCATTTCTATATTAAGCTGCAATGAAGTTTTATTTTTCACCAGTACCCTTTCTTTGATTACTTTTTTATACCCTTCTTTTTCAAAAACCAATTTATACGTTCCGGGCTTAAGCATAATAAAACTATACCCCCCGTTCATATCTGTTAAAGCAATTTTCTCCCGTTTGGAATTAAGGATAGCAGTAATATTAACGTCTTTTAAAGGCTTTTTGCTGTCCATGTCCATTACCATTCCACTCACCATTTCGTCTTCTACTCCTTTTTCCGGTACTCCCGGATCGGCCATTACAGCCGAAAAAGAAAAGACCAGCAATGTAGAGAGAAAAACGGACTTCGGTTTCATACCATTAAATTATATTTTTTTTACAGGATTTGCAATAGCCAAACCAAATTCATGGTAAATATTTTTTACAATACTGGCGGCCGGCAGAATATCACCAATGAGCGCACTTGCCTGCCCAATCTCCAGTTCTCCCTCGTCCATGTCGCCTTCAAACATTCCCCTCTTTGCCCTGCCTTTACCCAATATTTCTCTTAATATATTACTCTCCGCTCCCTCGTTTTCGGCATCCTGAACCTCCCTTGAAAATTTGTTTTTCAGCAACCGTACCGGCATTACTTTCTTTAATGACAAGATGGTGTCTCCTTCTGTTGCATGTACAATAGCATTTTTAAAATTAATGTGGGAAGATGCTTCCACACTGGCCACGAACCTGCTACCCACCTGTACACCTTCTGCGCCCAACACCATTGCTGCCAGCATCTGTCGCCCTGTGGCAATGCCACCTGCGGCTATAACCGGAATATTTACGGCATTGCAAACGGCAGGTATCAATACCATGCTGGTCGTCTCCTCCCTCCCATTATGCCCTCCGGCTTCAAAACCCTCAGCAACCACGGCATCGCATCCTGCTGATTCCGCCTTCAGCGCAAATTTGCTGCTGCCCGCCACATGCACCACAGCAATGCCTTTCTCTTTTAATGTACCCGTCCAGGTGGCAGGATTGCCTGCAGATGTAAATACTACGGGCACTTTTTCTTCTATTACAATTTGTATGTATTTTTCAATACCGGGATACAACAGGGGAATGTTTACGCCAAACGTATTTGCGGTGGCTGCTTTGCATTTTTTAATATGGGTTCTCAGCACATCGGGATACATGCTGCCGCTGCCAATTAAACCCAACCCTCCGGCATTGCTTACCGCCGATGCCAGCTTCCACCCGCTTGCCCAAACCATTCCTGCCTGTATTATGGGATAGTTGATATTGAAGAGCCGGGTAATGCGGTTGGAAAAGGAAGACATAGCAGATGGATTAATTTGAAAATGTGAAAATATGAAAATGTGAAAATGAAAAAAGAGATGCGGGTATAAGGTATCAGCCGTCCACTATCAATTAATTTAATTGATGGTCCAGCTGATTGCCGACAGTCTTCCTTCGAATTTCAGATTTGAGGATTCGGGCCCTGAATTTATTTGGTTATTGCTATTTGGTTATTGTTTCTCTCCTCTCATCCAAGATCAATTTGTGTATTGTCTCCAATATTCAGGGTACGGGTTTCACCCTTAATTTCGGTATCGCTTCCAATGAGCGACTTCTGCAATACAACATCAAACAAACTGGCAAAATCACCGATAATAGAATCCTTTATAATGGAATAAGCAATTTTTGCCTGTTCCCCAATTGCTACATTAGGGCCTATGATCGCGTTGCTGATCTCGCAACCGCTGCCGATACTAACAGGAGGTACGATAATTACATTTTCAAAAACATGATCCGGAGATATTTTACCGCCCAGCTTTTTCATCAGGGTAGCATTGCTTTCCAGCAGGGTTTCTATTCGTCCGCCATCGAACCAGTTTTGCACTTTAAACGATTTAAAGACTGCTCCGCTCGTTATCATACATTCAAGAGCATCGGTAAGACTGTACTCATTCCTGCTTTTTATACCTTCCCTGATATTGGTTTCGAGGCAGGAAAAAAGGAAACCGGTATCTTTTATTTTATAGATGCCCACAAGCGCCATATTGGATTTAGGTATTTGCGGTTTTTCAACCACTTTGGTAATAATACCATTTTCATCAATTTCGGCAACGCCAAAATTGCGTGGATCATCCACTTTCTTTACGCCAAGCATGGAATCTCCACTGTACAAAACTTCTTTCACATTATACTCACAAATCGTATCCCCCAATACAATAAATATTTCATCTTCAGCAACAATCTCCCTGGTAAGATAAATGGCATGTCCCAAACCCTGCCTTTCATTTTGCAAAATAAAATGACACTGCAGATGCGGATAATGTTGCTTTACATAATTCTGTATCTTATCTCCGAGATAGCCAATAATAAAAACAAACTCTTTAATACCGGCTTCAGCCAACTGATCAACAATAATGCTTAGCAATGTTTTTCCTGCAAGCGGAATAAGCGCTTTGGGTTGGGTATATGTATGCGGACGCAGCCTGGTGCCTGCCCCTGCTACGGGTATAATTGCTTTCATTGTTACAAAAACATTGATGCTTTGAAAACGTGAAAATAGTAAAATTCAAGATTGTTACCCTATTTTTGCGCCATGCAAAAGGATACACAAATATTTGACCTCATCACTAAAGAGCTGCAACGCCAGCGCAACGGCATTGAACTGATTGCATCGGAAAACTTTACATCCCTGCAGGTAATGCAGGCCATGGGCACTGTTCCTACCAATAAATATGCTGAAGGCTACCCCGGCAAACGCTTTTATGGCGGTTGCGAAGTAATAGATGAAATTGAAACCATCGCTATAAACCGCTTAAAGCAGATTTTTAATGCCAGTTGGGCAAACGTGCAACCCCATAGCGGCGCCCAGGCCAATACCGCCGTTTTTTTAGCCTGCTTAAACCCGGGTGATAAGATTTTGGGACTAAACCTGAGCATGGGCGGTCATCTTACCCACGGCAGCCCTGCCAATTTTAGTGGCAAAAACTACCAGGCTCTTTTTTATGGTGTAAAAAAAGATACAGGAACAGTAGATTACGACCAACTGGAAGCTACTGCCATGGCAGAGAAGCCTAAACTGATTATTTGCGGCGCTTCGGCTTACAGTCGCGACTGGGATTACAAACGCATTCGTGAAGTGGCCGATAAAATCGGCGCATTGGTGCTGGCAGATATCGCCCACCCGGCCGGGCTGATCGCCAAAGGATTATTAAACGACCCTTTTGAACATTGTCATATCGTTAGTTCTACCACTCATAAAACGTTACGGGGTCCGAGGGGAGGCATTATTATGCTGCGCCACGACTTTGATAATCCGTTTGGGGTAAAAGATCCCAAAGGAAATATACGCCCGATGAGTGCACTGCTCGACCTGGCCGTTTTTCCGGGTGTGCAGGGCGGACCATTAGAACATATAATAGCAGCCAAAGCGGTTTCTTTTGGTGAAGTATTAACGGATGAATACACTGCATATGCAAAAAATGTAATCGTCAATGCACAGGCAATGGCTAATGCTTTTGTGAAACGTGGATATGACCTTATCAGCAATGGTACAGATAACCACTTAATGCTGATAGATTTAAGGAATAAAAATTTAACCGGCAAAAAAGCACAGGAAACGTTGGATAAGGCCCATATCACCTTAAATAAAAATGCCGTGCCTTTTGATGATAAAAGCCCGTTTGTAACTTCAGGTATACGGGTAGGCGTACCTGCAGTTACTACCCGGGGGATGCAGGAGGAACATATGGAACCAATTGTGGAAATGATAGACGCCGTGCTGAGTGATACGGAAAACGTAAAACAGATAGAAGAGGTGAAGGAACAGGTTCACCGGTTTATGCAGCAGTTTCCGCTATATCCCGAACTAGTGTAGACTGACTATGATATGCCGTGAAAGGTATAGGATTTGAGGCATGAAAAGTATGTGAATACAATAGTGAACAGTGAATTCACTTTCAACCCTCAGCCGTTCACTATTCACTGACTGAGTGCACCGTTATTCTTTAATATTATAACACACCCGTATGTTACAACGTATGCAAACCATCTGGCTGCTGCTTGCCGCTGCTTTTTCCTTTCTTACCCTTCGGTTTCCTATTTATAATGGCAATAAGGTCGCAAATGGTATAAATGAATACAATATGCTTAGCGCAACAAGCAGTTTGTTTTTGATTATCCTTGCTGTTGCAACAGGGCTGGTAGCCTTTATAGCCCTATTTTTATATAAAAACAGGAGCATGCAGCAAAAGCTGTGCTTTGTGGGTTTGGTGCTTTGTATTATTTCAGGCGGGTTGTATTATATGCAGATTAAAACATTTGTTCAGGGAGCATTCAACCTGTGGTCTGCTTTTTATTTTTTGATCCCCTTATGTTTTATACTCGCTATGAGAGGTATATATAAAGATCAGAAATTAGTGAAAAGTATTGACCGTTTGCGTTAATGAAAGGCTTTATATATGGGACATAATATAACGGATATTTTTGAACGGTTGAGGAACGGTGAAACCATACCGCAGGGCGACCCTCAAGCCTATAAAATGCGTGAGGCTTCTTACAACACAAAAAGATTACTTGTACGGATGAATGATTCCACTGACCCCGCAGAGATAAGGGAATTATTAAGCCAGATCACGGATAGCGAAATTGACGACACTGTTGCCGTGTTTACACCGTTGTATATTAATTATGGGAAGCATACTAAAATTGGAAAAAACGTTTTCATCAATTTTGACTGTGTTTTTTTAGACCTGGGAGGAATCACGATAGAAGACAATGTATTGATTGCTCCGAAAGTCAGTCTGTTGTCTGAAGGACATCCTGGATCGCCTGAGAACAGGCAATCATTGGTTCCGGCACATATCCATATTAAAAAAGGCGCGTGGATTGGAGCAAACGCAACCATACTTCCCGGAGTAACCGTTGGCGAAAATGCAGTAGTGGCCGCCGGTGCAGTGGTATCTAAAGATGTTCCGGATAATACCATTGTTGGAGGAATTCCTGCCAAAATCATCAAAAAAATTGAATAGATAACTACCGTTTTATCTCTCCTGATGTTTGATGAGGCGTATGCAAAACAAACCGAAACAAGAACCCACCGGCAGCATCCATTAAGCTATTTATTAAGCCGTTGCCGATAGGCACTCGGGCTAACGCCCAATACCTTTTTCACGTATCGTGTAAAAAATGAATAGCTGGAAAAATCCATTTCATCGGCGATTTCAGAGATGTTCAGGTTTTTATCACTCAAAAGAATAATTATCCTTTCCTTCGTGTACCGTTGTATCCACTGCGAGGCGGGGACACCGGTATTTTTCTTGCATATCTGGTTAAGATATTTAGGCGTAATATTCAGTTGATCGCTGTAAAACCGTACCTCCCGCTCTTTCATACAATACGCTTCTACCAACTGCAAAAACCGTTCATACAGCGTCCCCGTCTGTAAGGTACGCTTCCTTCTTTCAAGCTGATTATCAAATATATGCCACATTTCCAGTATAAATAATTGCATTTGAAGTTGTAAGACCTCATTGTAAAAATGGTGCGAGTTGTCCTGAAATTTCTTATACAGCAACTGAAAATTCCACAGAATTCTTTCTTTGTCTTTTTTATCCGGATACAACATTGGATTCGTCCTATGTTGGACAATGGAATCAATACCCAAATTAAGATTGGGAAGATTATTTAATAAAAAATGCTTTTCTACAAAGA